>NZ_JBHYYB010000001.1:300760-312691 GCF_042752535.1 Kitasatospora sp. NPDC059327
TTTTTGTTTATCTTCGTCTGGGCCGGCCCGGGCACCGGGGCCGCCCCCCACCGGTGGGGGGGCGCCCTTCTCGCCGGTCTGTGGAGCTACGGGGAATTGAACCCCGGACCTCTTGCATGCCATGCAAGCGCTCTACCAACTGAGCTACAGCCCCGCGACACGCACGGCCCTCGCGGACCGCGGGTGCGGAGTGGAGCTACGGGGAATTGAACCCCGGACCTCTTGCATGCCATGCAAGCGCTCTACCAACTGAGCTACAGCCCCGCACTCACCGGATTTCGCGCTTCCCTTCCGGGCCGCGTTTCTTCCGTGCGAACGAGAGAGACTCTAACTGGTCAGGCCCGGAACTGCGAAATCCTTCCCCGCAGGCCGCCCGGCGGCTCACCGCCGGGTGTCGCCGCCCGGGTGTCACCACCCGAACGTCACCACCCGAAGGCCGCCACCCGAACGTCACCACTCGGCCGTCACCACTCGGCGTCGCCGCCCGACCGTCACCGGTCGGACGCTCCCGCCCGGGTGCTCCCGATCGGCACCGTCGCCACCGCTCAGGTGTCGTCGCCGATCACCGGCTGCGGGAGGGTGCCCGCGTTGTGCTCCAGCAGACGCCAGCCTCGCGCGCCCCGGCCCAGCACGGACCAGCAGCAGTTGGACAGGCCGCCGAAGCACTCCCAGAGCGCCGGATCCAGGCCGAGCAGCCGTCCGAGCATGGTGCGGATGGTGCCGCCGTGGCTGACGACCACCAGGGTGCCGTCCTCCGGCAGTTTGCCGACGGCGTCCAGCACCACCGGCACCGAACGGTCGGCGACCTCGGTGGACAGCTCGCCGCCGCCGCGCCGGATCGGCTCGCCCTGGGCCCAGGCCGCGTACTCCTCCGGGAACCGGGCCCGGATCTCGGCGTTGGTGAGCCCCTGCCAGGAGCCGGCGTACGTCTCGCGCAGCCCCTCGTGGTGCTGCACGTCCAGGCCGGTGACCTTGGCCAGCTCCTCGGCGGTGCGCCGGGCGCGCTGGAGGTCCGAGGAGATCAGCAGGTCGGGACGCAGGCCGGAGAGCAGCCGGGCCGCCCGCTGGGCCTGCAGGACGCCCTGGCCGGTCAGCTCGATGTCCGTGGTGCCCTGGAACCGCGATTCGAGGTTCCAGGACGTCTGGCCGTGCCGCCAGAAGACGATGCGCGGGCCCCGCGCCTCGCGGCTCAGCTGTAGTCCTCGGCGCCGAAGTTGTCGGCCGGGGCGACCTCGGCCGGGGCGAGGGCGTTGCCGGCCTCGTCGGTGTGCGCGTCGGGACGGTTGCGGGAGGCCAGCGCGTCGGCCGGCAGCGGCAGCTCGGGGCAGTCCTTCCAGAGCCGGTCCAGGGAGTAGAAGGAGCGCTCCTCGGAGTGCTGGACGTGCACCACGATGTCCAGGTAGTCGAGCAGGATCCAACGGCCCTCGCGCTCGCCCTCCCGGCGCACCGGCTTGATGTCCAGCTGCTCGCGCAGCTTGTCCTCGATCTCCTCGGCGATCGACTTGACCTGGCGGTCGTTGTTCGCGGAGGCGATCAGGAAGGCGTCGGTGATCGACAGCACGTCGCTGACGTCGAACGCGATGATGTTGTGCGCCAGCTTGTCGGCCGCCGCCTGGGCGGCGACGTTGATGATTTCCTGGCTGTGCTCGGTGGCGGTCACGATGTTCTTCCGGCTCGGCGGCTTGGGGGCGAGGCCCGGCACGCGGCCGGGCATCGCCTTCCAGGATCTCACGCCGCCCCGGTGGCCCAGGAATCGTTTCCCGGGCCCCCGGCCCTCCGCGCGGGCCTACTGCGGCTTCGGCGGCTGGTAGTCCTTGCCGAGAACGACCACCAGATCGGCGTTCTGCGCGTCGGTGACCTTCTTCGCGGCCGTCTCCGGCAGGTTGAGGCTGAGTGCCAGCGACTTCGCCGCGGCCTGCCGGGCGTCGTCGGTGTAGCGGATCTCACTGGTCGCCTGCGGCGTCGCCTTCGCCCCGCCCGGGATGAAGGTGAGGCCCGCGTTCACCACCTGGACCTGCGCGGCGGCGGCCGCCAGGTCGTTGCCGGTGGCGTCCTGGATCGAGACCCGGGCCGGCGCGTCGGCCGAGGTGGCGGACTTCACGGTGCCGCCCAGCACCTCCTTGACCTGCTGGCCGGCGCCGGCCTCGTCCAGGCTGCCGTCCGGCTTCACGGTCAGCACGGTGGTCCCGAGGTGGCCGTCCTTCGCCTGCTGGGCGAGCTGGACCAGGACGCCGGCCAGGGCGTCCTCCGGCAGCGACGGGTCGAGCACCGCGTTCATCCGGTGCACGTCGTCCTTGGCGTCCTTGAACTCGACCGGCACGGTCCGCATCACCGCGTCCATCACCTGGCCGAACCGGGCGAGTTGGGCGTCCCGGTTCTCGCCGGACGCCTGCAGGGTGGCGTAGGCGACCGCCGCCTTCCCGCTCAGCAGGGTGTTCTTGCCCGCGGCGGAGAGCAGCTTGCCGTCCGGCTTGCCGCCCTCGTGCGTCTCGGCGTTGGTGTCCACCCGGACCCCGCCGAGCTGGGCGACCAGCAGCTCCAGGTACGGCGTGTCGAGTCGCCAGGTGCCGGCCACCGGGGCGCCCAGCACGGCGGCCAGGCCGTCGCGGGTGGCGGACGGGCCGATGCTGTCCATCGCCTGGCCGACGGTGGTGACCGGCGGGTCGCCCGGGCCGGGCAGCCGCAGCGTGTCCGGCAGCAGCAGCACGGTGCCCTTGTGCCCCGAGGCGTCGTTGACCAGCAGCGCGCTGGAGACCTTGCCCTGGAGGTCGCGCAGGTGCACCACGTTGACCTGGCGCGGGCCGGCGGCGGTCGCCGCGGTCTGCTTGTCGCCGGTGAACCAGAGGTAGCCGCCGGCGCCGGCCGCCACGACCGCCAGCACCACGCCGACGCCGATCAGCCGGGTGCGCAGCTTGCGGCGCCGCTCGGCGCGCACCTCGCTGCGCGACTCGGCGAACTTCAGCCAGTCGATGACGTCCTCGGTCTCCTCCGCCTCCTCGTCGACGAAGGTGAACTCACCGGTGGCGTAGTCGTCCCGGGGCGTCTTCCCGGCACCGCCGGCGGCCTTGGCCGCACGGCTTCCGCCGACCTGCTCGGACGGCGCCGCGGGCCGGGCCGGCGTCGCCTCGGCGGGGGCCGGTCGGGGCGTGCGGGGGCGCGGCGGCGCCGGGGCGGCCTGCTCGGGCACCGGCTCGGCGACCACCGGCTGCGGAGCGGTCCCGAACTGCCGCGGCTCCTGGCCGCCCTGCTGTCCGTAGCCGCCCTGCCGCGGCTGCTCGTACGGCTGGTACGCCTGCTGGTACTGGTCCTGGCCCTGCCCCTGGTAGCCGCCCTGGTAACCGTCGGGCTGCTGGTACGCCTGCCCGCCGGCCGCCGGCTGCCCGTACGGGTCGTACTGGTCGTACCGCTGCTGCTCGTAGCCGCCCTGCTGTCCATAGCCGCCCTGCCGCGGCTGCTCGTACGGCTGGTAGGCCTGCTGGTACTGGTCCTGGCCCTGCCCCTGGTACGCGGTGTACTGGTCCTGGCCGTAGGGCTGCGCCGGCGGTACCGGCTGCCCGTACTGGTCGTACTGCTGCTCGTAGCCGCCCTGCTGCTCGGGCGGGTACTGCGGCCGGTACTGCCCGGTGGACCAGTCGTCCTGCTGTCCCCTGCGATCGGTCATCCGTCGGCCCCTCCGGGGATCAGGTCCGGTGCGGCGCGTAGAGCGCCCGCTTGTCGATGTAGCGGACCACGCCGTCCGGGACGAGGTACCAGACCGGCTCACCCTTGGCGACCCGGTTGCGGCAGTCCGTGGAGGAGATGGCCAGCGCCGGGACCTCCACCAGGGAGACCCCGCCCACCGGAAGCCCGGCGTCCGAAAGAGTGTGCCCCGGCCGGGTGCAGCCGATGAAGTGGGCGAGCGAGAAAAGCTCCTCGGAATCCCGCCAGGAGAGGATCTGCGCGAGCGCGTCGGCGCCGGTGATGAAGAAGAGGTCGGCGTCCGGGTGGAGCGCGCGCAGGTCGCGCAGGGTGTCGACGGTGTACGTCGGACCCTCGCGGTCGATGTCGATCCGGCTCACCGAGAACTGCGGGTTCTCCGCGGTGGCGATGACCGTCATCAGGTAGCGGTCCTCCGCCGAGGTCACCTCGCGGTCGGTCTTCTGCCACGGCTGCCCGGTCGGGACGAAGACCACCTCGTCGAGGTGGAACGCGCTCGCGACCTCACTGGCGGCGACCAGGTGTCCGTGGTGGATCGGGTCGAAGGTGCCGCCCATCACGCCGAGCCGCTTCTTCACCGGTACCGGTCCGCCGGGATTCCCGGCCTGCTCTCCCATGCCGCCACACCTTACGCGACGCCCGTTACGGTGCGGGAACGCCCGGGTGGAGGCTCCCCGGAGAACGCGTGAGGGAGCGGCCGGCGCTCCCGCCGGACGCTCCCCGAGCCGTCCGGGCGGGGCTCGGTGCGCCGCTCAGCGGTCCCGGTTGAAGCGGGTGGTCACGTAGAGCAGCAGCAGCAGGACGAACAGTGCGGCGCCACCCGTGAGGTACGGGTTGAGGCTGTCGTGGTTGCCCCCCTCGCCCTCGGAGGCGAGCAGGTTCAGGACGGGGAGTGCGGCGGCAGTGCTCATGGTCGGCGGACCTTCTCGGCTCGGATGACGGACCAGGGGTGGGCGGGCCGGTGAGGGCCCACCTGTCATCGTACGGGTGCCGACACGGCAACCGCTCGGCGGCCCACCGCGTCTGATCCGGCGTGAGCCGGGCGCCCGGCGGCGCCCGTCCGGAGGGCGGTCAGTTGTTGCGGCCGGCCCGCAGCAGGAGCCAGGCGAGCAGGCCGACACCGACGAAGGAGGCCACCACGATGATCCGCAGGAAGAGCCCCGGGCCGTTCTCCGTGGAGATCGGGCCGGCCAGGCTGACAAGGGCGTCGGTGGACATCTGCGGGCTCCTCGGACTGCTCGGTACCGCGGCCAGGTCTGGTCTCGGCTCTCCAGGGCATTCAGGGTAAACCGGCCTCACACCGGCGCCGGTCACCGCCCCCTCCGGCGCCGTCCGCGCCGCGCGTAGGGTGAGCGCGGGGACGAGTACGCGACCACGGACGTTGCACAGACAGTCGTTGCAGGCGAAGACCAACGGGGGCCGGCCAGCTGCCGGGGCCGCCGTCGACCAGGAGGGTACTCACACCATGACCGATACGACCTCGAAGGCCCCCAGCCGGCGCCGCCAGCGGTTCCCGGAGATCTCCACCCGGGCCTGGGAGCACCCGGCGGACCGCTCCGCCCTCGTCGCGCTGCGCAAGCTGACCGGCTTCGACGACGTCCTCAAGAAGCTCGCCGGCCTGGTCTCCGAGCGCTCGATCCGGCTGATGTTCCTGGCCACCGCGGTGAAGACCTCCGAGCGGCAGTTCCCCGAGCTGCACGGGATGGTGCGCGACGCCGCGTACGTGCTGGACCTGGAGAAGGTCCCGGACCTCTACGTCTCCCAGGACCCGACGGTCAACGCCTACTGCATCGGCATCGACACCCCGATCATCGTGGTCACCAGCGGCCTGGTCGAGCTCCTGGACGAGGAGGAGCTGCGCTCCGTCATCGGCCACGAGGTCGGCCACGCGATGTCCGGCCACGCCGTCTACCGGACGATGCTGCTGATCCTCACCAACATCGCCGCCCGGATCGCCTGGGTGCCGCTCGGCAACCTGGCGATCATGGCGATCGTGACCGCGCTCAAGGAGTGGTTCCGCAAGGCCGAACTCTCCAGCGACCGGGCCGGCCTGCTCGCCGGCCAGGACCTCCAGGCCTCCATGCGGGCCCTGATGAAGCTGGCCGGCGGCCACAACCTGGGCGAGATGAACGTCGACGCCTTCCTGGAGCAGGCCGAGGAGTACGAGAAGGCCGGGGACCTCCGCGACGGCGTGCTCAAGCTGCTGCAGGTCCTGCCGCAGAGCCACCCGTTCGCCGTGGTGCGGGTCGCCAAGCTGAAGAAGTGGGCGGAGAGCGACGAGTACCGCTCGATCCTGGCCGGCGCCTACCCCCGCCGCACCGACGACGCCGAGACCTCGGTCGGCGACCAGTGGAAGGCCGCCGCCGACCACTACACGAGCTCGGTGAAGGAGAGCAAGGACCCGCTGATGGGCCTGATCCGCGACGTCGCCGGCGGCGCCGCCACCGTCGGCGGCAAGCTCCGCGACACCTTCACCGGTGCCACCCGCGCCAACGGGTCGTCGGCGCCCCGCGACGAGGACTGACCCGCGGTACCGACGGCTCCCGGCTGCCCGCCGGGAGCCGTCGGCGTACCCGCCCCCCACCGCCCGCACCGACCCCGGACCACCCTGCCCCGCACCGCCCGAACAGCCCCCCGCACCGCCCGCACGGCCCCCCGAACCCTGCCCCGCGGCCCGGCCTCAGCTGCCCGCCAGCACCCCGCAGACCTGCCAGGCCGGGTGCGCGTGGTTGCCCGGATCGACCGGCTGCGCACCGGCCGCCGGGGCACCGTCCGTCCCCGCCAGCAGCGGCTGCACGTACCCGGCCTGCGAACCGCCGCAGGGCGCCGGCCCGGCCTGGAGCACCGAGTCCACCAGCCGCAGCTGGGCGGAGGCCAGGTCGACCCGGTCGAACTGGAAGGTCAGCTGCCGCCGGACGGTCTCCAGCGTCACCGGCGCGCCGTTCGGGGCCCCGGCCGGCTTCAGCGCGTAGACGAAGGTGTGGTCGGTGGTGATCTGCAGGGTGGAACTGTCCGCCTCGTCGATCCGCATCGCTCCCGCCACCTTGACGCTGTCGGCGGCCAGCGCGACCTGCCCCGGGTCGAAGCGGACCACCCACCCGGTCAGCGCGTGGTGACGGTCGTCGACGGGCTGCGCCACGCTGGTGTCGAACTGGGCCTGCTCGCCGGGCGTCACGAAGGCCCGCACATCGGCGGTCGCCCCCTGGATCAGCGCCGTCGGCGCCAGCGAGGAGGCGACCAGGTACCGCTGGACGGTGTCGAGCGCCTTGGTCACCTCGATCCTGCTGAAGTGCTCGGTGGCCGCCCCCGCGGGGGTCCCCAGACCGATGGCGCCGTCGCTGTACCCGGGCGCCAGCGCGGCGAACGGGGCGGCCGGGTCGGCGACCGGCCGGACCGCCGAAGCCGGGCTCAACGCGACCAGGCTGACGGTCAGTTGGCTGCCCTCGGGGCGGGCGGTCGGCCGGTTCGGCGCACTGATGCCGAAGTACACGGCGGCCGAGAAGGCCAGCAGGATCAGGAGCAGCAGGGCGAGCGCCTGCCGCGGCACGGTGCCCAGCGGACCGAGCCGGATCCGCGGGCGGGTGGCCCGGCCGAAGGAGTTCGCCAGCCGCTCCCGGGCCGAGAGCTCCTGGATCCGGGCAGCCCGCACGAACGATTCGTCGAAGACGACGGACCGGTACTCGTCATCGCTTCCGGAACCACCGTCGGGCGCACCCTCCGGAGGCTCTCGCGGGTCACCCATGACACCAGGGTAAGCCGCACCCGCACCCCGCCACGAGGGTGTTCACACAGATTCCCGGGAGCGCTCCGTGACCGGCTCGCGTCGCGCGGACGCCCCCGGGCGCACTCCGGCGCACGGCTCGCGAATCAGCGCCTCAACCCGCCGGCGCGGTGACCACGAGCGACGGATCGGCCGGCGAGGGGGCCGGATCGACCCCCGCGCTGCTGCTCCCGGACTCGGGCCGCCGGGGCGTGCCGCCACCGGCCCCGCCCACGCCCTGGTAGACGGCCGCGACCGCCACCGCGACCAGGCTCACGCCCATGATCACGGCGAGCACCCAGGCCACCGGCCGGTGCCAACGCTGCTGGGCGACATAGCGCCCGCGCCGTGCCCGGACCGGGTCGTAGACGCTGTCCCGCCCCCACCGCCCGGCCCGGCGCCCGGCCACCCGGCCGGGACCCGACCACGGATCGGGGTAGCGGCGGTCGTCGTCCAGTCCGCTCGGGTAGGGGCGCAGCTCCAGCGGCACCCCGTCACCCGCGGGGACGTCATAGGCCCAGCCCGGTGCCACCGCGTCCGGCTCGAACCTGGCCTCGGCCGCGGCGAGCTGCCGCTCCTTGGCGGTCGGCTCGTGCACGGCGGCGGACCGGACGAAGGCCTCATCGAAGACCACGGTGGCGAACTCGTCGTCCGCACCACCGTGGTCGGCGCCGTCGGGGTACGGCGAGCCCCCCACATCGTCAGCCACGGATTCAGCGTATTACCGGTCGGGCGATTTGTCTGTGGCTCCTCGCACTTGGTCCGTCACTCGTGTGACGCGGCCCGTCCGTCCGGAGCCCCCGGCCCGCTCAGCCGGCGTCGGCCGCACCGCCCACGGTCTGCGTCGCCTCGCCCCGAACATGCCCGTCACCAGTGACGATGTACTTGGTGCTGGTCAGCTCCGGCAGGCCCATCGGGCCGCGGGCGTGCAGCTTCTGGGTCGAGATGCCGATCTCGGCGCCGAAACCGAACTCACCGCCGTCGGTGAACCGGGTCGAGGCGTTGACGGCCACCGTCGTCGCGTCGACCAGCTGGGTGAAACGGCGGGCGGCGGCCTGCGAGGTGGTGACGATCGCCTCGGTGTGGCCGGAGGACCAGCGGCGGATGTGCGCGACGGCGGCCTCCAGCGAGGGCACCACGGCCGCCGCCAGGTCGTACGAGAGGTACTCCGTCTCCCAGTCCTCCTCGGTGGCCGGCACCACGGTCGCCGCCGAACCCTCGGCGGCCTTGAGCACCGCGTCGTCGCCGTGCACCGTCACCCCGGCCCGCGCCAGGGCCGCCAGCGCGAGCGGCAGGAAGTCCTCCGCGACGTCCTGGTGGACGAGCAGGGTCTCGGCCGAGTTGCAGACGCTCACCCGCTGCGCCTTCGAGTTCAGCAGGATGCCGACGGCCATCGCCAGGTCCGTCTCGGCGTCCACGTAGACGTGGCAGTTGCCCGTGCCGGTCTCGATCACCGGCACGGTCGAGCCCTCGACCACGGTCCGGATCAGCGAGGCCCCGCCGCGCGGGATCAGCACGTCCACCAGGCCCCGGGCGCGCATCAGCTCCTGGACCGACTCCCGGCTCTCGCCCGGGACGAGCTGCACCGCGTCCGCGGGCAGGCCCGCCGAGGCGACGGCGTCGCGCAGCACGGCGACCAGCGCGGTGTTGGACCGGTAGGCGGAGGCCGAGCCGCGCAGCAGCACCGCGTTGCCGGACTTCAGGCAGAGCGCCGCGGCGTCCGCGGTGACGTTCGGACGGGCCTCGTAGATGATGCCGACGACGCCGAGCGGGACCCGGACCTGTCGCACGTCCAGGCCGTTGGGCAGGGTGTAGCCGCGCACCACCTCGCCGACCGGGTCGGGCAGGCCGGCCACGTCGCGGACGTCCGCGGCGATCGCGGCGATCCGCTCGTCGGTGAGGGTGAGGCGGTCGATCACCGACTCGGCGGTGCCCGCCGCCCGGGCGCGCGCGACGTCCTCGGCGTTGGCGGCGGTGATCTCGGCGCTCCGGGCCACCAGGGCGTCCGCGATCGCCGCCAGCGCGGCGTCCTTCGCCCGGCGCGGCACCGGGGCGAGCGCGGCGGCGGCCTCCCGGGCTCGGCGCGCTACGGCGAGGACGGGGCTGTCGGCGGTGGCGAGGTCGCTGGTCATGCGCCAAGGGTAGCGACTGCGCGGGCGCCGCCCGCCGGGCATTTCGCCCGGTGAGACACCGGCCTTGGCGCCCCGGCGGTGAGCCGGGCCGCGCGGCCGGGCGGACCGGGGCCCGGGGGGTCAGTACGGGTGCACCCCGCCCAGGTGCGGCGGCGGATCGCCGAAGCCCTCGGCGACCCGCTTGTGGTACGTGGCCCGGTCGACCACCTCCAGCCCCACGATCTCCCAGGGCGGCAGGTTCGCGGTGACCTTGTGCTCGCCCCACAGCCGCAACGCGATGGCCGCCGCGTCGTGCAGGTCCCGGGCCTGCTCCCAGTAACGGATTTCCGCGTGGTCGGCCGCGTAGCGGGCCGTCAGGAAGAACGAGTGGTCGTGCGCCAGGCGCTCCAGCCCCGCCCGCAGCGCGGACAGCGGGGTGGTCGGCCCGGCCACGCTCAGCACCACGTGCCAGAGCCGGGCCTGCTCGGGCACCGTGGGCGGCTCGCCCTCGTCCCGCCGGTCCGGCCGGACCCTGCGTAGCGCGCCGGGCTCCTGCGGCGGCGGACCGGCCGGCTCGGCAGGGGCGTCGGCCCCGCGCCCGCCGTCGATGCTGGTCAGCCGCCGGCCCGCCGTTCCTCCGGTCAGCGCTGCCTCGCGCCTGCGTTCCACCGGCGGCCTCCTGTTCGGCGATCTCGTGTCGTCGTACCCGCCGGCCTCGGCCCGACGCGGACGGCTGCGCCCCTCCTCGCCCGCGGCCGGGCCCGCACCCCGCGCGGTCGCCGCCGCTCCTCCAGGCCGGTCAGCCGCGCAGGACGACCAGGTCGTCGCGGTGGACGACCTCGCGCTCGTACGCGGCACCGAACTCCTGGGCCAGGTCTCGGGTGGACCGGCCGAGCAGCCGGGGCAACTCCCTCGCATCAAAGTTGACCAGTCCGCGCGCCACGATGTGGCCGTTTTCGCCAAGAAGGTCCACCGGATCACCCGCGGCGAACTCCCCGTCGACCTTGGTGACCCCGGCCGGCAGCAGCGAGGCACCCCCGGAGACGACCGCCGCGACGGCACCCTCGTCCAGGTGCAGGGCCCCGCGCGGGCTGCTGGCGTGGGCCAGCCAGAGCAGCCGGTCGGAGGAGCGGCTGCCGGTGCGCAGGAACAGCGTGCCGGTGGGCCGGCCGGCCAACGCGTCGGCCGCCCGGCTGGCGGCGGTGAGCACCACCGGGATGCCCGCGCCGGTGGCGATCCGCGCCGCCTCCACCTTGGTGACCATGCCGCCGGTACCGACGCCGGCCTTGCCCGCGCTGCCGATCGAGACGCCATCCAGGTCGTGCGGCCCGGCCACCTGGGCGATCCGGCTGGTGCCGGGGCGGCTCGGGTCGCCGTCGTAGAGGCCGTCCACGTCGGAGAGCAGCACGAGCAGGTCGGCCCGGACCAGGTGGGCGACCAGCGCGGCCAGCCGGTCGTTGTCACCGAACTTGATTTCGGCGGTGGCGACGGTGTCGTTCTCGTTGACGATCGGCATCGCGCCCATCGCCAGCAGCTGGTCCAGCGTCCGGTAGGCGTTGCGGTAGTGGGCCCGCCGGCTGGCGTCCTCGGCGGTCAGCAGCACCTGGCCGACCCGGATGCCGTAGCGGGCGAACGAGGCGGTGTAGCGGGCGACCAGCAGTCCCTGGCCGACGCTCGCGGCGGCCTGCTGGCGGGCGAGGTCCTTGGGGCGCCGGTCCAGGCCCAGCGGGGCCAGGCCGGCCGCGATGGCACCGGAGGAGACCAGGACCACCTCGGGGGCGTCCGGGCCGCCGCGCACCTTGGCGAGCGCGTCCACCAGGGCGTCGACCCGGTCGGCGTCCAGGCCACCGGCCGCCGTGGTGAGTGAGGAGGAACCGACCTTGACGACGATCCGTCGTGCGGTCAGGACCTCCTCCCGCAGTGAGTCCTCGCTCATCTCGCTGTACGCCCTTCCGGTGTGGTGCGGGTACGGCGGGCCCGGGCCCGGCCGTCACCCCCGCAATCTACGCGATCGGCGCAGCTCGGCCGCGGGGCATTTCACCGGCTGGACCCGCCGCCGGCCCTGGCCCGCGGCGGCGCGACCGAGCGGCGGGTTCCCCGCCGGCGGGCCGGATCGGCCCCCGGGCACCGCGTCTGACGGTGCGTCAGTCCTGCGGGTGCGCCCCGAGGCACACCTGCGGGTGCGCCCCGGGGCACCGGAGCGCACCCGCCACCCCGGCGGGTGGCGATGTCCGCGCCGACCGCGGCAAGTCCCGTACCCACCGGGAGAAGTGACGTCGCACAACGCCGCGGCCCCCCCACCGAGCGGAGGCGGGGGCGCCGGCGCCCGCGGGGGGGGGGGGCAGGGCATCAGATATCCGGCCC
>NZ_JBHYYB010000002.1:0-31218 GCF_042752535.1 Kitasatospora sp. NPDC059327
TATCCCCGGCCCATTCCCCCATCGCCACAGAAACGAGTCTGGCCCCACCGCTCACGCGGTGGGGCCAGAACCCAACATCTTCATCAGCGTTCTAGAGTGCGGCCGTGGACCCCAACCACTACCGGTTCCGCGGCGTGTGGCGGCTGGCCGCGCCGCCGGCCGCGGTGTACACGGCGCTGGAGGACCTGCCCGGCTACCCGCTCTGGTGGCCCGAGATCCGCGCGGTGCGGCGGTTCGGCCCGGACACCGGCGAGGCGGTGGTGCGGGCGCTGCTGCCGTACCGGCTGGTGATCGCGCTCACCGCGGTGCGGCGCGACCCGGCGGCCGGCGTGCTGGAGGTCGCGATGCGGGGCGACCTGGTCGGGTGGTCCCGCTGGACGATCGAGGCGGACGGCGCCGGCACCCGCGTCCGGTTCGAGGAGGACGCCCGCCCCGGCCGGGCCCTGCTCCGACGCCTGGCCCCCGTCCTGCACCCGGTCTTCCGGGCCAACCACGCCGTGATGATGCGCCGCGGCCGCCGGGGCCTGGTCGCCCATCTGGCCGCGCGTCCGGCCGCCCCGCGGCCGGGCCCCGGCTGAACCGGCACGATCGGACCGCCCGTTGAACGGGGCAGGGCGCACCCGGCGCCCCCTCGACCCTCGGGAGCCCTCATGCCCGCGACGAAGCGCACCGCCCAGACCGCAGGTCTCGCCCTCGCCGGTGGCCTGGCCCTCAGCGCCTGCCTCGCCACCCTCACCGGCGGCACCGCCGCCGCCCAGGGCGCGGTGCCGCGGGCCGGGGCCACCGTCACGACCTCGCCGACGCTCGCCCCGGCGTTCATGCTGTGCTCGCGCGGCACCTACCGGTCCTACGCGATCTTCCCCAAGCGCGACAACCTGCGGACGGCGACCGCCAACCCGGGATCGTGCATCAGCCAGTCCCTGAAGGGCCAGCAGCACGAGCAGGTCGTGCTGTACGGCATCCGCCCCGACGGCAGCTCGTTCAAGATCGCCACCGACAGCTTCGACACCGCCGAGGGCGAGCGCGTCAACACGCTCAACACGCCGGACGACAACGACTGGGAGACCTTCTAACCGGTCCGCGCGGGCCGGTCCGCCCGGCCGAACAGCCAGCCGCGCAGCAGGCGGGTCACCACCGGGAGGGCCGCGTACGTCATCAGCGCGCTGATCAGCGGCGCGGTGACCAGCGCCCGGACCGCCACCGGCAGGCCCGCCAGGTGCGGGGTGAGCAGCAGGTTGGCGGTGATGGTGAGCGGGGCGATCGCCACCGTGGAGGCCACCGCCATCTTCCAGCGCACCGGTGGGCGGCCCTTCGCCGCCGACCGGGTGGTGGCGAACCAGCCCTCCATGCCGAGGATCTCGTGCCGGTGCACCTCGTGGTGGTGCCCGTCCGCGGCGGCGAAGCAGGCCGCCCGGGCCGGCGAGGCCTGCCAGGAGCGGAACGCCGCGCCGTCGCGGAAGTGCAGCAGCAGGTGCCAGGGGTCCGCCGGCCCGGCCGGGCGCAGCAGTCCGGTCCCGAGGTTGCCCTCGTGCCCGGCGGCCGCCGCGAGGATCCCCTTCGCCCAGTGCTCGAAGGCCTCCTCGTAGCCGGGCTCGACCCGCCGGGCCACGAACAGCGTGACCTCGTCGTCCGGCCCGCCCCCGGCCGCCGTGGCCGGTGCCGCCGCCGCCGTCCGTTCGCGCAGTCCCATGAGTCCCGCCCTTCCCCGTGTCCCGGTGCGTCCCGAGGTCCCCGTGCGTCCCCGGTCGCGGCCGTCCCGCAGCGTACGGCCCCGCCCGGTGTCCACGCCCGTGCCGACCGCTCCTCGGGACGCGGGCGGCGCCGCCACCTGGGGGCGCCCGGCCGGACCCGCCGCGCCCTGGTGACCGACCGGGGCCGGGCGGTTAGCGTGGCCCGGGACCGACCCCACCGCCCCCGGGAGGCCCGCCATGACGACCCCGTCGGACGACCACCGCGGCGACCGGCCGCCCGGCCCGCCCGTCGACCGGCTCGTCGAGCGGGCCTTCGACCAGTCCTTCGACCGGTCCGGCACCGGGAGCGGCAAGTGGGCCCGGGCCGGCGGCGAAGCGGCCGGCGTGATCGCGATGGGGCTGGCGGACATGGACCTGCCCGGACCGCCGGCCGTCGCGGCGGCGCTGCGCCGGCGGGCGGAGCACCCGGCCTACGGGTACACGGTGTGCGATCCGGCCGGACGGTCCCTGGTGGCCCACTGGTACCGGGAGCGGCACGCGGTGGAGATCGACCCGGCCTGGGTACTGCTGCTGCCCTTCGGGCCGCGCACGGCCGTCCGGATACTGCTGGAGGCGGTGCGTCCGGCCGGGCCGGTGCTGTTCCCGACGCCGGAGTGGGGCGGCTTCGCCCAGCTCTGCCGGAGCGCCGGACTGCCGTACCGGGAACTGCCGCTGGCCCGCGACGAGACCGGCTACCGGCTGCCGCTGGACGCCTTCGCGGCCGGCCCGGCCGGGGCGGTGCTGCTCAGCAGCCCGCACAACCCGTCCGGCCGGGTCTGGACGGCGGCGGAGGTCCGGGCGCTGGCCGGGGCCGCCGCGCGCTCCGGCGGGGTGCTGGTCTCGGACGAGGTGCACGGCGACCTCACCCACCCGGGCCGCCGCCACCCGGTGGCCGTCGCGGTGGCGGGCCCGTACCGGGACCGGACCGTCACGCTCAACTCGGTCGGCAAGACCTTCAACTCCTCCGGCATCCCGAGCTGCTTCGCGCTGGTGCCGGACGCGGCGCTGCGGGAGCGGATCACCGGGGCGATGGCCGGCTACGGCCTGTGGGAGGGCGGGCTGCTGGAGCAGGTGGCGCAGGGCGCGGCGCTGCGGCACGGCGGCCCGTGGCTGGACGCGCTGCTGCGCCACCTGAGCACCGCCCGGGACCGGCTGACCGGGCTGCTCGGCACGGCCGTCCGCTCCGCCCCCGAGGCGTCCTACCTGCTCTGGCTGGACGCCGCCGCGCTCGGCCTGCCGCCCGGCAGCGCCCGCGCGGCGCTACTGGAGCGGTGCGGTCTGGAGGCCTCCGACGGCGCCGAGTTCGGCCCCGGCGGCGAGGGTTCGCTGCGACTGAACTACGCGGTGCCGACCCCGGTGCTGGACCAGGCCCTGCACCGGCTGGAAAGGCTCTGAACGGCCCGGCATCACCCTATTGCACCACCTCTGACCTGCACGGACATCTCTTCACGAGATGTTTGCGGAGCGCCCCGGCATGGTCCGTAGCAGACTGGGCAGGGTAGACCGGGCCGCAATCGTGATCCCGAGGATGGTGAGTCCGGTGATACCCGTTCGCCCGACCAGCCCGACCAGTCCCACCGCCCGGCAGGGCGCGGATCCGCCGCCCGGCGGGGCGACCCCGCTGACCGAATCCACGGCCCGCCGCCACATGTCGGGCGTCTGCTTCAAGATCGGACCGCCCCGACTGGTCGGTGTCGAGGTCGAGTGGTTCGTCCACGACGACCGATGTCCGACCCGCCCCGTCCTACCGGAGCGGCTGCACGCCGCACTGGACTCGCTGCCGCTGGGCGGCCCCGACGGCACGTGCCTCCCCTCCGGCGCCCGCCTCACCCTCGAACCCGGTGGACAGGTCGAGCTCAGCTCCCCGCCCGCCGACGGCCTCACCGCCTGCGTCGACGACACCCGGCGCGATCTCGCCGCCCTGCGGGCCGCCTTCGCGGAGCAGGGCCTGCGGCTCACCGGAACCGGCACCGACCCCCTGGCCCGTCCCCGCGAGATGGTGCTGGACCACCCGCGCTATCTGGCGATGGAACGGTTCTTCGACTCGGCCGGGCCCTGGGGCCGGATCATGATGACCGGTACCGCCTCCGTGCAGGTCTGCCTGGACGCGGGGGCCGCCGACGGCCCGCACGCGCTGGACCGGCGCTGGCGGCTGGCCCACCGGCTCGGGCCGGTCCTGGTCGCCGCCTTCGCCAACTCCCCGCTGCTGGACGGGAAACCGACCGGCCACCGGTCCACCCGGCAGATCGTCTGGTCCCGGATGGACCCCACCCGCACCCTCGCGCCCGCCCCGGACCACGGCGATCCGCGCGAGGCCTGGACCAGGTACGTGCTGGACGCCGAGGTGCTCTGCGTCCGCCGCCCCGACGGCCTGCCGTGGACGGCGCCGGCCGGGCTGACCTTCACCGACTGGCTGCGCGGCGCCGGCGAGCGCCCGCCGACGCTGGCCGACCTGGACTACCACCGCACCACGCTGTTCCCGCCGGTCCGCCCGCGCGGCCACCTGGAGCTGCGGATGATCGACGCCCAGCCCGGCGACGGCTGGATCGTCCCCACCGCCCTGGTGACGGCACTGCTGGACGACCCGACGGCCGCCGACACCGCGCTGGCCGCGCTGGAGCCGCTGGAACGCGCCGACGGCCCGCGCCCGCCGCGCAGCGACGCCTGGCGCCGGGCCGCCACCCTGGCGGTGGCCGACCCCGCGCTGCGCCGCGCCACCCTGGCCTGCTTCGCCGCCGCCGACGCCGCGCTGGGCCGTCTGCCCGGCGCCGAGCGGCTGCGCACCGCCGTCGCCGAGTTCGCCGAGCGCTACCCCGCGCGCGGCCGCTGCCCGGCCGACGACCAGCTGGACGCCCTGCGTTCCGGCACCCGACGCACTCCCCCGGAGGAGGCCGCACCATGATCGACGACGCCCGCCCGACCGGCTCCCGCGCTGCCGGGGCGACCGGCCCGGGGGCCCGGCCGCCGGCCGCCGCCCCGCCCGGCACCGCCCCGGTCTCGCTCACGTCGGCCGCCCTCGCCGCACCGACCGGCCTGCCGCCCGCCGCCCTGCGCGAGGCGATCGCCACCGAGCTGCTGGCCGCCCGCGCCCGCACCGCCGCGCTGACCGACTGCGTCGAGGACCACGACCTCACCGCCCAGCACTCCCCGCTGATGTCCCCGCTGGTCTGGGACCTCGCCCACATCGGCAACCAGGAGGAGCTCTGGCTGCTGCGCAACATCGGCGGCCGGGAGCCGATGCGCCCGGAGATCGACCCGCTCTACGACGCCTTCGAGCACCCGCGCGCCGAGCGCCCCAGCCTGCCGCTGCTGCCGCCCGCCGAGGCCCGCGCCTACGCGCACGAGGTCCGCGGCCGGGTCCTCGACCTGCTGGAGGCCAGCCCGCTGGAGGGCGCGCCGCTGCTGGACGCCGGCTTCGCCTTCGGCATGATCGCCCAGCACGAGCAGCAGCACGACGAGACCATGCTGGTCACCCACCAACTGCGCCGCGGCGGACCCGCGCTGACCGCTCCCCCGCCGCCCCCGGCGCCGGCCGACGCGGCGACGCTCCCCGCCGACGTGCTCGTCCCCGCCGGCCCGTTCACCATGGGGACGGACACCGAGCCGTGGGCCCTGGACAACGAGCGCCCGGCGCACCGGGTCGACCTGCCGGCCTTCCGGCTCGACACCACCCCGGTCACCAACGGCGCCTACCTGCGGTTCATCACCGACGGCGGGTACGACGATCCGCGCTGGTGGACCGCCGAGGGCTGGGAGCACCGGCAGCGGGCCGGGCTGACCGCCCCGCTGTTCTGGCACCGCGAGGGCGGCCAGTGGCTCCGCCGCCGGTTCGGCACGGTGGAGCCGGTGCCGGACGACGAGCCGGTGGTGCACGTCAGCTGGTACGAGGCGGACGCCTACGCCCGGTGGGCCGGGCGACGGCTGCCGACCGAGGCGGAGTGGGAGAAGGCCGCCCGGCACGACCCGGCCACCGAGCGCTCCCGCCGCTACCCCTGGGGCGACGGGCCGCCCGCGCCGGAGCACGCCAACCTCGGCCAGCGCCACCTGCGCCCGGCCCCGGCCGGCAGCTACCCGGCCGGCCAGTCGCCCTACGGCGTACGGCAGTTGATGGGTGACGTCTGGGAGTGGACGGCGAGCGACCTGCACCCCTACCCCGGTTTCCGGGCCTGGCCGTACAAGGAGTACTCGGAGGTCTTCTTCGGGCCCGAGTACAAGGTGCTGCGCGGCGGCTGCTTCGCCGTCGCACCGGTTGCCTGCCGGGGCACCTTCCGCAACTGGGACTACCCGGTCCGGCGCCAGATCTTCGCCGGGTTCCGCACCGCGGCCGACGTGGCGGCCCACTGATGTGCCGCCATCTCGCCTACCTCGGTGAGCCGGTGACGCCCCGGGAGCTGCTGGTGGAGCCGCCGTTCGGGCTCCACCGGCAGTCCTGGGCCCCCCGGGCGCAGCAGTACGGCACGGTCAACGCCGACGGCTTCGGCCTCGGCTGGTACGCGGACGGCGACACGGCACCGGCCCGCTACCGGCGGGCCGGCCCCATCTGGGCGGACGCCTCGTTCGCCGACCTCGCCCGGGTGATCCGCACCCGGTCGCTGCTGGCGGCCGTCCGCTCGGCCACCGAGGGCTGCGCGGCGGGCGAGGAGGCGGCCGCGCCGTTCGCCGCCGGGCCCTGGCTGTTCAGCCACAACGGCGCGGTGGCCGGCTGGCCGGACAAACTGGACGCGCTGGCCGGGCGGCTGACGCCGGCCGAGCTGCTGGAGCTGCCGGTCCGGACCGACTCGGCGCTGCTCTGGGGGCTGGCCCTGCGTCGGCTGCGCACCGGTGCCGGCCTCGGCGAGGCCCTGGCCGGCACCGTCGCGGACGTGGCCGCGCACACCACCGGCCGGCTGAATCTGCTGCTCACCGACGGCCGCGCGATCGCCGCCACCGCCTGGGGCGACACCCTGCACCACCGGACCCTGCCGGGGACGGGCGTACTGGTGGCCTCCGAACCCTACGACGACCACCCGGACTGGACCGTCGTCCCGGACCGCTCGCTGCTGCTGGCCGGTCCGGACGGTGTCGTCGTCCGCCCGCTCTGAACCGTCCCCTCCTCTCACCTTCACTTTTTGAACAGAGGATCCATCTGTCATGAGCACCTTCGATCTCACCCGACTGCTGCCCGCCGACCACTTCGGCACCGCCCTGCACCACGATGTGCGGCAGGGTCTGACCGCCGACCCCAAGTGGCTGCCGCCGAAGTGGTTCTACGACGCCCGGGGCAGCGAGCTGTTCGAGGAGATCACCAGGCTCCCGGAGTACTACCCGACCCGCGCCGAGCGGGCCATCCTGGACGCCCGGGCCGGCGAGATCGCCGCCGCCACCCGGGCCCGCACCCTGGTCGAACTGGGCTCCGGCTCCTCGGAGAAGACCAGGCTGCTGCTGGACGCGCTGCGCGACCTCGGCACGCTGGACAGCTACGTCCCGGTGGACGTCAGCGAGAGCGCCCTGGCCGGCGCGGGCGAGGCGCTCGCCCTGGAGTACCCGGGCCTGAGCGTGCACGCCGTACTGGCCGACTTCACCGCCCGGCTCGGCCTGCCGCCGGAGGGCGGCCCGCGCCTGGTCGCCTTCCTCGGCGGCACCCTCGGCAACCTGCTCCCCGCCGAGCGCGCGGTCTTCCTGCGCGGGCTGCGCGCCGCGCTCGACCCCGGCGACTTCCTGCTGCTCGGCACCGACCTGGTCAAGGACCCGGGGGTGCTGGTGGCCGCCTACGACGACGCCGCCGGGGTGACGGCGGAGTTCAACCGGAACGTGCTGAACGTGCTGAACCGGGAGCTGTCCGCCGACTTCGACCCGGCCGCGTTCGAGCACGTGGCGCTCTGGGACCCGGAGCGGGAGTGGATCGAGATGCGCCTGCGCTCGCTGCAGGAGCAGACCGTGAAGATCCCCGCGCTGGACCTGCCGGTCCACTTCGAGAAGGGCGAGGAGCTGCGCACCGAGGTGTCGGCCAAGTTCCGCCGGGAGCGCGTGACCGAGGAGCTGGCAGCGGCGGGCCTGCGGCTGAGCCACTGGTGGACGGACCAGGAGGGCCGGTTCGGGCTCTCGCTGGCGTCGCCGATGGAGCACCAGGTTTGACAGTTCACTTTACTAATAGGCAAGGGGACTTGTCGGGTATCCCACGTACAACACTTGAACATTGACGGGTTACGATCTCGGCTACCAAGCTCAGCGTTGAGTATCAGGAGTCAAGATCGTGAGCGTCACCCAGCAGCCCTCGGAGCCCGTGGCGGCGGAGGACCGATCCTCCGACCGCCTCGGCTTCGTCGTCTTCATCACCGCCGCCGCGGCCCTCGGCGGCTTCCTGTTCGGCTACGACAGCTCCGTGATCAACGGTGCCGTCTCCGGCATCCAGGAGAGGTTCGGCGTCGGCGACGGCGTCACCGGCCTGATCGTCTCGTCCGCGCTGCTCGGCTCGGCGGTCGGCGCGGCGCTGGCCGGGCGGTTCGCCGACCGGTACGGCCGGATCAAGGTGATGAAGGCGGGCGCGCTGCTCTTCGCGGTGAGCGCGGTCGGCTCGATGCTGCCGTTCGCCGCCTGGGACCTCGCCTGCTGGCGGGTCCTCGGCGGTGCGGCCATCGGCATCGCGTCGGTGATCGCCCCGACCTACATCGCCGAGGTCGCGCCGACCCGTTACCGGGGCCGGCTGGCCTCCTTCCAGCAGGCCGCGATCGTACTCGGCATCGCGATCTCGCAGCTGGTCAACTGGGTGCTGGCGGACGCCGCCGGGGGCGACACCCGCGGCCGGCTGCTCGGTCTGGAGGCCTGGCAGTGGATGCTCGGCATCTGCGTCGTCCCGGCCGCCGTCTACTTCGTGCTCTCCTCGATGATCCCCGAGTCCCCGCGCTACCTGATCTCGGCCGGCCGCCTGGACGAGGCCCGCGAGGTGCTCGCCGAGATCGAGGGCCGCGGCGCCGACACCGACGCCAGGATCGCCGAGATCCGGGGCCTGATCGCCTCCGACCACCGGCCGCGCTTCGGCGACCTGCTCGGCGGCCGGTTCGGCCTGCTGCCGATCGTCTGGGTCGGCATCGGCCTCTCGGTCTTCCAGCAGCTGGTCGGCATCAACGTGATCTTCTACTACTCGTCGATCCTGTGGCAGTCCGTCGGCATCGACCAGAGCAACTCGCTGCTGATCAGCTTCATCGGCTCGGTCATCAACATCCTCGGCACCGTGGTCGCGATCCTGCTGGTGGACCGGATCGGCCGCAAGCCGCTCGCCCTGATCGGCTCGGCCGGCATGGCCGTCTCGCTGGCCGCCTGCGGCTGGGCGTTCGCCTCGGCCACCGGCAGCGGCGACGGCGTCTCCCTGCCGGACCTCCAGGGCACCGTCGCGCTGATCTCCGCCAACGCCTTCGTGCTGTTCTTCGCGATGTCCTGGGGCGTGGTGGTCTGGGTGATGCTCGGCGAGATGTTCCCCAACCGGATCCGGGCCGCCGCGCTCTCGGTCGCCGCCTCGGCGCAGTGGATCGCCAACTGGGCGATCACCGTGTCGTTCCCCTCGCTCGCGCGCTGGAACCTCTCGGCGACCTACCTGGTCTACGCGGCCTTCGCGGCGCTGTCGATGGTCTTCGTGGCGAAGTTCATGAAGGAGACCAAGGGCGTCCGGCTGGAGGACATGGGCTGATCCGACAGTCGGACCTTCGGCCCTCGCACCCTAGCGGCATCCGCCGGGGCGCGAGGGCCGAATCGTTCACTCTCTGCGCAGGAGCGCACACCTCCGGTACTCCTGTTCGGCAGGAGGGATGTGTCCTTGATCTTCAACCGGCTTCGCGCCCGCAGCACCCGCAACTTCCGTCGCCCCGCGCCGGTACCGGCGCCGGCCGCGGTACCGGCGCCGGGCGGCGGCTGCCCGTTCGCCCACCCGCACCCGACCGCTGAGCCGGATCCGGCCGCCGAGCCGCCGCGCGAGCCGCAACCGCGGCCCGCCACCGTGCACGGCACCGGCGTCAGGCACCTCGTCGACCTGCCGCACGCCGAGCCGGGGCACCAGGCCGGTCCCGGCCGCCGGACCGGCGCGGCGCCGCTCACCGCGACGGAGCGCCCCACCGGCGCCGCACGGTCCGCCGACCTCGGACCCGGCTTCGGCAGCGGCACCGGCACCGGACTCAGCTCCGGACCCGGCACCGGCGGCGAGGCCGAGCCGGACACCGACGGCGGCACCGAGCCCTTCACCGACCCCGACGCGGCCGCCGACTTCGTCCGGCAGTTCCACCACGAGCAGCCCGGCGCCGGTGACCCGGTCGGGCGGGTGCTGGCCGTCCTGGACGAGATCGACCGCACCGGCACCTACCGGCACACCCCCGCCGAACTCGCCTACGGCGCCAAGCTCGCCTGGCGCAACGCGGCCCGCTGCATCGGCCGGCTGTACTGGCGCAGCCTGGTGGTGCGCGACCTGCGGCACCTGGCCTCGGCCGACGACATCGCCACCGAGTGCTTCGAGCACCTGCGAGTGGCCACCAACGGCGGACGGATCCGCCCGGTGATCTCGGTGTTCGCCCCCGACCGGCCCGGCCGCCCGGCCGCCCGCGTCCTCAACCAGCAGCTGGTCCGCTACGCCGGCCACCGCACCGGAGCCGGCTTCGTCGGCGACCCGGCCGGCGCGGCCCTGACCGCCCGCGCCCGGGACCTCGGCTGGAAGGGCGGCGAGGAGCGGTTCGAGGTCCTGCCGCTGCTGGTGCAGGAGCGGCCCGGGGCCCGCCCCGAGTGGTACGAACTGCCGCAGGACACCACCCTGGAGGTCCGGCTCACCCACCCCGACCACGCCTGGTTCGGCGAGCTGGGCCTGCGCTGGTACACGGTGCCCGCGATCAGTGACATGACGCTGGAGATCGGCGGTGTCCGCTACCCCACCGCGCCGTTCAACGGCTGGTACATGGGCACCGAGATCGGCGCCCGCAACCTCGCCGACGCCGACCGGTACGACATGCTGGCGACCGTCGCCGAGCGGCTCGGCCTGGACACCTCCAGCGACCGCACGCTCTGGCGCGACCGCGCGCTGGTGGAGCTCAACGTGGCGGTGCTGCACTCGTTCCAGGAGGCCGGCGTGACGATCGCCGACCACCACACCGAGTCGGAGCGCTTCCTGAAGCACGTCGCCCAGGAGGAGCGGCTCGGGCGGCCCACCCCCGCCGACTGGAGCTGGATCGTGCCCCCGGTCTCCGGCGGGCTGACCCCCGTCTACCACCGGTACTACGACCCGGTGGACCCGTCGTCGCGTCCCGCCTTCGTGGTGCGCGAGCCCTGGTGAGGCCGTGGCCCGGCCTCACCGACCGTCCGCTCGTACCGGAGCCGCAACCCGTCGAGCAGCGCTTCGAGTCCGGTCTCGAAGGCGCCCTCGTCGATCGCGCCGCGGTGCTCGGCCAGCCGGTGGGCCTCGCCGAGGTGCGGGTAGTCGGCGGCGTCGTACAGCCCGGCGTCCTCGGGGAAGCCCGCCGCGAACGAGGCCAGCGCCGAACCGGTGACGAAGTACCGCATCAGCGCGCCGATCCGGGTGGCCTGCCCGCGCGGCCAGCCGGCCGCGACCAGGCAGCCGAAGACGGCGTCGGCCAGCCGCAGCGCGTTCGGGCGGCGGCCGGGCCCCTGGGCGAGCACCGGGACGATGTTGGGGTGCGCGGCCAGGGCGGCGCGGTAGGAGCGGGCCCAGTCGCGCAGCGCCCCCGGCCAGGGCGCCCCGGCGGTGAACATCGACAGGTCGACCTCACCCATCACGCTGTCCACCACCGCGTCCAGCAGCTCGTCCTTGGTCGCGACGTGGTTGTAGAGCGACGGCCCGCTGACCGACAGCTCGGTGGCGAGGCGGCGGGTGGAGAGCGCGTCCAGGCCCTCGGCGTCGATGAGCCGCAGCGCGGTGGCGACGATGAGCTCGCGGCTGAGCAGGGGGGTGCGCGGGCGGGCCATCCTCGGGGTTCCTCCGGTCGAGTGGGGTGAGGACCGATTGTGGCAGGCGCCCCTTCCCAGCGCGGCCCGGTCGGGGTTACAGTCCCGGTAAAACTTGCAGCGCTAGTTTATCGGTCCGGACCCCATCGGTCCGGACCCCATCGGCCCGGACCCCATCGGTCCGGACCCCACCGGCCCGGGCCTCCCCCGCCCCGGCCCCAGCCCGACGAGGTGTCGCCATGAATCTGGAGCTGTCCGAGGAACAGGCCGCCCTCCGGGACCTCGCGGCCGCCTTCACCGACCGCGAGATCGTCCCGCACGCGGCCGCCTGGGACCGGGCCGAGTCCGTCGACCGGGCGGTGATCGGCAAGCTCGGCCGGATCGGCCTCCTCGGTCTCACCGTCCCCGAGGAGTACGGCGGCAGCGGTGGCGACCACCTCGCGTACTGCCTGGCCCTGGAGGAGCTCGGCCGGGGCGACTCCGCCGTGCGCGGCATCGTGTCGGTCTCGCTCGGCCTGGTCGCCAAGTCCGTCAACGGCTACGGCAGCGAGGAGCAGAAGCGGCAGTGGCTGCCCCGGCTCACCTCCGGCGAGTCGCTCGCCTGCTTCGCCCTCACCGAACCCGGCACCGGCTCGGACGCCGCGAACCTCACCACCCGGGCGGTCCGGGACGGCGACCACTGGCTGATCAGCGGCGCCAAGATGTTCATCACCAACGGGACGTGGGCCGACGTCGCGCTCGTCTTCGCCCGTACCGGCGGGCCGGGCCACCAGGGCATCACCGCCTTCCTCGTCCCCACCGACCTGCCCGGCTTCACCCGTACCGAGATCCACGGCAAGCTCGGTCTGCGCGGCCAGGCCACCGCCGAACTCGCCTTCGACGCCGTCCGCGTGCCCGACGGGGCCCGGCTCGGCGAGCTCGGCAAGGGCTTCACGGTGGCGATGGCGGCACTGGCCAAGGGCCGGATGTCGGTCGCGGCCGGGTGCGTCGGCATCGCCCGGGCCTGCCTGGAGGCCGCCGTCCACTACGCCGGCGAGCGCGAGCAGTTCGGCCGGCCGATCGCCTCGCACCAGCTGGTCCAGGAGTTGCTCACCGACATCGCCGTGGACGTCGAGGCCGCCCGGCTGCTCACCTGGAAGGTCGCCGACCACATCGACCGCGGCCTGCCGTTCGCCACCGAGTCCTCCGTCGCCAAGCTCTACGCGAGCGAGGCCGCCGTCCGGGCCGCCAACAACGCGCTCCAGGTGTTCGGCGGCTACGGGTTCATCGACGAGTACCCGGTCGGCAAGTACCTGCGCGACGCGCGGGTGATGACCCTCTACGAGGGCACCAGCCAGATCCACAAGCTGCTCATCGGGCGTTCGCTCACCGGCGTCAACGCCTTCTGACATCCGTCAGAGCACCCGCCCCCACTGGATAAGGAGCCCGACGACGTGCGTCCTGTCTACTTCGCCGCAGCCCGCCGCACACCCATCGGCCGGCTGCGCGGAGCGCTCGCCGCGGTCCGCCCGGACGACCTCTCGGCCACCGTGCTGCGCGCCCTGCTCGCCGACCTCCCCGCCCTCGACCCGGCCCGGATCGACGACGTCTACTGGGGCGCCGCCAACCAGGCCGGTGAGGACAACCGCAACGCCGCCCGGATGGCCGTGCTGCTCGCCGGCCTGCCCGACAGCGTCCCCGGCGCCACCGTCAACCGGCTCTGCGCCTCCGGCCTGGAGGCCGTCACCCAGGCCGCCCGGGCGATCGGCTCGGGCGAGGCCGACGTGGTGCTGGCCGGCGGCTGCGAGTCGATGACCCGCGCCCCCTTCGTCCTCCCCCGGCCCGACGAGGCGCTGCCGCACCGCATCGAGACCTTCGACACCCGGCTCGGCTGGCGGCTCACCAACCCGCGGATGGCCGAGCTGCACGGCGTCCTCTCGATGGGCGAGACCGCCGAGGAGGTCGCCGCCCGCTACGGCATCACCCGGGAACGCCAGGACGCCTTCGCGCTCCGCAGCCACCGGCTGGCCGCCGCCGCCCGCAAGAACGGCCACTTCGACGCCGAGATCGTCCCGGTCGAGCGGCCGGACGGGGTGACCGTCCACCAGGACGAGAGCATCCGGGAGGACACCGGCCCGGAGAAGCTCGCCGGGCTGAAGCCGGCCTTCCGCCCGGGCGGCACCGTGACGGCGGGCAACGCCTCGCCGATGAACGACGGCGCGGCCGGACTGGTGCTGGTCAGCGAGGAGGCCCTGGGCGAGCTGGGCCTGCGGCCGCTAGGCCGGTACGTGGCCGGCGCCTCGGCCGGGGTGCACCCGGACGTGATGGGCATCGGCCCGGTGCCCGCCACCCGCAAGGCGCTCGGCCGGGTCGGCTGGTCGGTCTCCGACCTGGAGGAGGCCGAGCTCAACGAGGCCTTCGCCGCGCAGGTGCTGGCCAGCGTCGACCGGCTGGGCCTCGACCCCGAGCTGGTCAACCCGACCGGCGGGGCGATCGCGCTCGGTCACCCACTGGGCGGCTCCGGCGCGCGCATCCTCACCACCCTGCTGCACCGGATGCGCCGCGACGGCACCCGGCGCGGCCTGGCCACCATGTGCGTGGGCGTCGGCCAGGGCAGCGCCGTCCTGGTCGAATCGGCCTGAACGCCGACCGGTTCGACCACCCGTTCCACCCGTTCCACCCCCATCGACCCATCGACATCGAAGGAGTTGCCGTGACTCGATTCGCAGGCAAGGTCGCCGTCGTCACCGGCGCGGCCCAGGGCATCGGCGCGGCCACCGCACGACTGCTCGCCCGGGAGGGGGCCGCCGTGGCGGTGGTCGACCTGACCGCCGAGCGGGCCGCCGGGACGGTCGAGGAGATCACCGCCGAGGGCGGCACCGCGCGGGCGTACGGCTGCGACGTGGCCGACTACGACGCGGTGGAGGCGGTCTTCGCCGAGGTCGCGCGCGACCTCGGCGGGGTGCACATCCTGGTGAACAACGCCGGGATCACCCGGGACAACCTGTTCTTCAAGATGACCAGGCCCGACTGGGACGCGGTGCTGACGGTCAATCTGACCAGCGCCTACAACTGCAGCCATGTCGCGCAGACCTACATGGTGGCGCAGAAGTACGGCAAGATCGTCTCGCTCAGCTCGCGCTCGGCGCTCGGCAACCGGGGCCAGGCCAACTACGCGGCCGCCAAGGCGGGCATCCAGGGCCTGACCGCCACGCTGGCCATCGAACTGGGCCCGTTCAACATCAACGTCAACGCCGTCGCCCCCGGCTACATCGCCACCGCGATGACCGCCTCCACCGCCGAGCGGGTCGGCGCGACGGCCGAGGAGCACCAGGCGGAGGTCTCCGCCCGGACGCCGCTGCGGCGGGTCGGGCAGCCCGAGGAGATCGCCTCGGTGGTCGCCTTCCTGGCCAGCGAGGACGCCTCCTACGTCAGCGGGCAGACGCTGTACGTCAATGGTGGGGCGCGCTGACCCGGCCTGACGTTGCGTCAGAAGGCCGTCCCCGGTGGTGGGTTACCTTCACCTGGGACGGCCTTTACCCTTTCCGGTGGCCAGGCGCGACCATGCCGGTGGGTACGAAATGACTATGGCATGATCATGCTGCGCTCGATGGGATGGCCGGACCACCCCGACCGACCAGGTCGGGCCCTGCGTCCCAAGGAGTCCCATGGGCAGCCCCGCCACCATCCGCCGCGCCCTGGCCCTGCTCGCCGTCGGGGCCACCGCCCTCACGACCGGCACCTTCGCCGCCCCGGCCGTCCAGCCGGCCGCCGCCACCGGCCTCGCGGGCGTCCACGTCCGCCCCGCCTCGGCCGGGCACATCAGCGCCGTCGGGCGGACCGCGCCCCTGCCCACCTCACAGTGCGTCAGCGAGATCGGCATCCACTGCTACTCCCCGCTGCAGTACCGGACCGCCTACAACCTCGACCCGCTGTACCGGGAGGGCATCACCGGCAAGGGCCGCACGATCGTCATCGTCGACTCCTTCGGCTCACCGACCATCCAGCACGACCTGGAGGTCTTCGACAAGCAGTGGGGCATCCCGGACACCCAGGTCGAGGTGGTCAAGTGGGGCAACGTCCCGGTCTTCGACCCGACCAACCCCGACCACACCGGCTGGGCCGGGGAGAGCACCCTGGACGTCGAGTACGCCCACGCCGTCGCCCCCGACGCCCACATCATCCTGGTGGAGACCGGCGTCGCCGAGACCGAGGGGACGACCGGGCTGCCCGAGATGATGGACGCCGAGAAGGCCCTCGTCAAGTCCGGCCGCGCCGACGTCATCTCGCAGAGCTTCGGCGCCACCGAGAACACCTTCCCCGGCTTCGACAAGGGCGACTACTCCTCCCTCACCGGCCTGCGCTACGCCTTCCAGGAGGCCGCCGCGCACGACGTCACCGTCCTCGCCGCCTCCGGCGACACCGGTGCCACCGACTACCAGGCCAACGGCGAGGACCTCTACCCGCACAAGGTCAACTCCTGGCCCTCCGCCGACCCGCTGGTCACCTCCGTCGGCGGCACCCAGCTGACCCTGGACGACGCGGGCCGGCGGACCACCCCCGACCGGGTGTGGCACGACAGCCGCGGCGCGGGCGGCGGCGGGACCTCCGCCGTCTTCGACCGCCCCTGGTACCAGGCCGGCGTCGCCGGTGTCACCGGCAACCACCGCGGCACGCCCGACCTCAGCATGAGCGCGGCGGTCGACGGTGCCGCCTGGACGTACGAGTCCTACGACCCGACCTCGGTCGGCTGGCACCTCACCGGCGGCACCAGCGAGGCGACCCCGATCTTCTCCGGCGTCGTCGCCCTCGCCGACCAGCTCGCCGGCCACCGCCTCGGCCAGCTCAACTGGCGCCTCTACGGCCTGGCCCTGCTCCCGCAGCAGTGGAGCGGCCTGGTCGACGTGACCGCGGGCGACAACTCCTGGGACACCGTGACGGGTTACCAGGCCGCCAAGGGCTACGACCTGGCCAGCGGCCTCGGCACCATCGACGGCGCCAGGTTCGTCCACGCCCTCGCGGGGCGGTAGGAAGACACCCCCACGCACCGGAGCGGGCGGCCGATCGGGCCGCCCGCTCCGGTGCGTCGGGCGGGAGGGGTGGCCGCTCCGGTGCGTCGGGCGGGAGGGGTGGCCGCGCGCCCTGCCGGGGCCGGGGCCGGACCGCGGGTCAGGGGGCGTCGGTACCGGCGGTCAGGGGGTGTCGGTACCGGCGGCGGCGAGCTGGGCGAGGTGGCGTTCGGCGGCGCGCAGCTTGCGGCCGTCGCGGCCCGGGAGGTGGGCGCGCAGCTCGATGATCTCGGGGGCGATCCGGATCGCCTCCGCCCGGTCGGTGACCGCCCGCCAGCAGGCCTCCGCGTTGGTGGCCGCCTGCTGGGTGTCCGGGTGGTCCGGGCCCAGGGAACGCAGCAGGGACAGGGCCACCTCGCGGTAGATGTCCGCCGCCTCGACCGACTTGCCGGCCAGGCGGCAGACATGGGCGCGGACCTGGCGCACCTGGAGCACGGGCGCGGAGACGGCGCCGTGCTCGGCGATCGCCTCCAGTTCGAGGGCGAAGGCGAGGTCGGTGGCGGCGGCGTGGTCCCCGGCGTCGGCGCTGCGGACGATCCGGCCGATCACCTCGCGGTAGTCGTCGCGGGGCTGGGGTGCTTCGGGGGCGGCCGTCGCGGTCTCGGGGGTCGCGGGCTCGGGCGTCGCGTCGGTGGGCGTCGCGGCGCTCTCCGCGGGGTCGGCCTCGGGATCGGGGGCCGGGCCGGCGTCGGCATCGCGGGCCGGGGCGGCGTCGTCGACCGGGGTCACGTCGGGAACCGGGTCGGCCACCGCGACGGGCTCGGTGACGGCCGGCACCGGGTCGGGGGCGCGGTCCGCCGGTGCCACCTCGACCGGGAGGCCGGTGGGCACCGCGTCCGCCGGCACCGCGTCCGCCGGGAGGTCCTTGGCGAGGGTCACGCCCGCCGCCGACGGGCGCCAGGCGTAGGCCTTCAACAGGTCCACCGGCCGGGCCGGCGACGGGGGCGTGGGCGCCACGCCGGGCTTCAGCAGGTTCACCGGGCCCTCGCACGGCGCCGCCGACGGTACCGGGACGGGTCGCGGTGCGGCGGCGGCCGGTGCCGGGCCGGGCGCCGGGAAGGCGGGCGCGGCGGCCTTGTCGAGGGTCACGGCAGGCCGGGCGGACGGCGCCGCGTCCCGCGGGGCGGCATCGCGCGGACCGGCGTCCCGCGGGGCCGGCGGGCGGGGCAGCAACGCGGCGGGTCGCGGGCCCTCGTACGGCACGGCGTCCGGCAGCGAACCGTCCGTACGGCGGGCGGTGTTGCGGAAGAACGGCCGGTTCGGCGCATGGGTGGCGAGGATGACGACGTCCGGGCGCAGCACCGAGTACACCTGCTGGCGCAGCTGTTCGGGGGCGAGGACGGCGTCGGCACCCGGGCGGCCGCCGTGCAGGGCCTCGATCAACGCGCGGGTGAAGGTGCCGATCTGCTCCGGGTCCGGACTGACCACGGCCCAGAGCGGCAGACCGTCGGCGAGTGGCGAGACCGTGCCCTGGAGGTAGGGCCAGGCGTTCTGATCGGCGCTCAGATCGGCGATGACCAGCGTCTGCCAGTCGGCCGGCCGGTGGCGCAGCTCGGCCGCGACGGACTGCCAGGCGATGCCGTCCTGCCGGATGCTCCCGGGCTTCGAGTCCCGCAGGGTGAGGTGGAGTTGGCCGCCGCGCTTGTCGGCGAGCAGGTGGCCGCCGAGGTGGACGAGCAACGGCCCGGGGTGCCGGGCGGCGGCGCGCAGGTGGGCCAGCACGGTGTGCGGGTCGCTGGCGCCGGGGAGGTGGACGGCGTCCACCGCGTCGGCCGCGAGGAGGACCTGGGGCGAGACGGCGGCGAGCATCGCGGACAGGACGGGCGCCTGGGTGGGGCCGCCGCGCCCCCAGGTGCGGCGGCCGGAGGTGCCGTAGCCGCCTTCGACCACCAGGATCCGCCCGCGCGGTGCGGCCCCGAGGCCACCCGGAGCGGCGGTGAAGCCGTGGGCGGGGGTGGTGCCGTGCGCGGGGGTGCCACCCGGGACGGTGAAGGACGGCGGGGTGGCGGAGGGCGGCGGGGTCGCGGAGGGCGGCGGGGTCACGACGGACATCCCGGTGACGGTCCATCCGGTGGGCGGCGCCATCGGCGCGGCCGGCGCCGGGCCGGGGACCTGGACGGGGACCTGGACGGGGACCGGCGCCGTGGCGGGGGCCGGGAGCGGGACGACGGCCGGCGGCTCGTACAGGGCCGCGGGGCCGGGTGGGTGCTCCTCGTAGGGGTTGCGCGGCGGCCGCGGCGGTCCGGCGTCCCGCGGGCCCGGGTCCGCGACGGAACCCGGGCCTCCTGGGAGAGCTGTCGACTCCGCCATCTCTGGTCACCGCCCCGCCCCGCCGCTGAGCGGCGTCTGCTGCCCTTGCCCCGTGGCGTCTGCCACCACGTCACGTCCGTCTGCGCCACCCTACGAGATCCCGGCACGCCCGAGCCAGGCCGGGTGGGCGATCACCGCTCCCCCTCGGCAGCGTGCCCGGTCGCCGCCGCTCACCCGCCTCCGTGACCGTCCGCCTCGCACGCCCCCCGCGTACGCCGTGGCCCGAACGGCCCTGGTGGGCGGCCCGGTCGGCGACCGGCCACCGGCGCGGGGCCGCGTCGCGCTCCGGCGGGTTCCGCCGGCCGGGCCGGCGGCCACCCGGGCTGCCCGTTCCGCACGGCAGCCCGGCCCGATCGCGCAGCCCGGCTGCCCCGGTGACGAGGCGTCCGGTCCCTTCCCCGACTCCCGAGAGCGCCCAAGAACTCCCCGAGACCCGCGACGTCCCAGAGACCCGCGCCCGGCGAGGGCGCCGACGGGCCCCTCCCGGCGCGCGCCCGAGCCGTCCTGACCTGCCGGGACGACAGGTCAGGACGGGGCCCCCGTCCGCTCAGGCCCCCGAGAGCAGGTCCCGCAGCAGGGCCACCGTGTCGGCGTCGAGGTCCCGGCCGGTGCGGCGGCTCAGCGCGTCCAGCCGGTTGACGGCGCGCAGGAGCTGGTCGCGGGCGCCGGCGGAGGCGTAGGCGTAGAAGAGGTCGCGGTGCAGGAGTTCGACGTCCGGGGCGACGGCGAGGCCGCGGAAGACGGCGGCCTCGGCGCTGCGGTGGTCGCCGTACTGGAGGCGGCGGGCGGCCAGTTCATGGGCGGTGTCGACGATCGCCGCGATCATGTCCTGGCGCTCCGCCTCGGCCCAGCCGTACGCGGCCGGCGGGGCCTCGGCGAACGGTGCCCCCCGGACCAGGGCCAGGGCGTGCGCGAGCGCCGCGTCCGCCGTGGCGCTGGTGCTGCGCATCCCGCGCCGGTAGAGGCCGCGGAACTCGTCCCAGTCGCAGGTGACGGTCGGGGCGAAGGCGTACCCGTCGGTGCTGTCGGTGGGCAGGAAGGCCCGGCCTTCCGCCGAGCTGCCGAACCAGGCCGCCAGATCGGCGAGCTTGGCCGGCAGCGGGCTCTTGGCATCGGCGACGGTGGGGTGGGTGTCCAGGTGGGCCGCGCCGGGGTGGAGATCGTGGTCGAGCGCGGCGTGGTCGGCACCGGAGCGCAGCGCCAGGTAGGCGGCGAGTTCGGTGAGCCGGGTCAGGGCCGCGGGCTCGACCGTGCCGGCGGCGCCGGCCACGTCGACCGGGCCGAGCAACCGGATCCGGGGCGCGGTGCGGACGGCGTGCGCCTCCGGGGAGCGGAGGATGGCCAGCAGGTCGTCGGCGTCACTGCGCACCGGGGTGGTCCGCGCCACCGGGGCGGTGGCGGCCGGGCCGGGTGTCGGCTCGAACGACGGTTCCGGGGCGGGCTCGGGGCGGCCCGGGACCCTCGGGTCGGCACCGGAGGGCGCCGGCGCCGGGTCGTGCGTCGGTACCGGCTCCGGTACCGACGCGGGCGCCACCACCGGCTCCGGCCCGGGGGCGGCCGGGGGCAACGGGCGGACCGGGACGACCGCCTCGGCCGCGGCCGGCCGCCGGAGGTTCTGGGTGGTCTCGTCGGCGTCCCGGTCCTCCGCGACATCACCGTCGGCGGCGGACGGCCCGACGGGCGGCACGGCGGCGGACGGCACGAGGACGGGCGGCACGGCGGCGGACGGCACGAGGACGGGCGGCACGGCGGCGGGCCCGGCCGGCGAGGGCGCCGGGGTGCTCGCCTGCCGGCCGAGGCCGTTGACGAGGAAGCGGGACCCCGGTCCACCGGCGGCCCCGGGGGCGGCCGGCGCGGCCGGGTCGGTGCCGGCGAACGGGCTGACCCCGGTGCCGATCACCCGGGCGAGCAGCCGCGGACCGGCCGCGGCACCGTCCTCCCCGGCGCCACCGCTGTCGCCGCGACCGGCGTCGAGGCCGAGGTCGAGGCCGAGAGCCCGGTCGAAGCCGCCACCGAGGTCGCCGCCGTCGAACCCGCCACCGGAGGAGGCCGCCGAGGCGCCGACCGCCACCAGTACCGGCACGGGGGCCGGGAGTTCGGCCGGTTCGAGGTCGGTGCCGGGGCCGTCGAGGGTCCAGGCGGGAGCGGGGTGCTGGGTGGTGTCGTCGGCGGCCCGGAGCAGCTCGGAGACCTGCGCGTACTGCCCGTCGGTCAGGCGCTGGAGCTCGACGGTGACGTGCAGCCCGGGGATGGTCGCCTGGCCGGTGGCCGGCAGCGTCCAGCGGGCGACCGGGCCGGTGCCGCGCTCGGGCGCGCGGGTGACCACGGCGACGCAGGTCCGGGGCCGGGCGTCGAGCAGGCGGCCGAGCTCGGCGGGGACGTCGCCGCCGGGCTGCTGGGCGCAGAGCACGATCTCCGGGACCCACGACTCGTCGGCCAGGCCCCGGCTGCGGGCGTCCCGGGGGCTGGCGGCCTCGGCGGTGACCAGCGTGGCACGGGCCTTCGCGGTGCGCGGGCCGAGGGCGGTGAGCGCCGCCTCCAGGGTGGGGTGCCGGTGGATCCGCTCGGCGGCGGGCCCGGTGATCGGCAACTCCTCGGCGAGGTCGACCAGATGCAGGTGCAGCCGGTCGGCCAGCGGGCTGTGGGCCAGCTCGACGGCCAGGGTGCGCAGCACGTCCCGGGCGTCGTCCGGGTGGCCGGAGAGGTGGAGCAGTCGGACGGTCTCCAGGTCGGCGAGGACCACCGATCCGTCCGGCGCACCGCCGAGGGTGACCAGCGCCGGGTAGGGCGCGGCGGTCTTGCGGGCCTGGGAGGGCGAGAGGAGTTCCCCGGAATCGGCCGCGCACCACCAGACGTTGGCGGCGTGGGCGGCGCGGAACGGGGCGATCGGGGTGGCCGGGCCGGAGAGGTGCAGTTCGACCGTGTGACCGGGGGTGATCCGGGCCGCGACGATGGCGGGCAGCCGCTTGCCGCCGCGCACGGTGTTGCGGGCCATGGTGCGCAGGGCCCGGTCGAGCAGGTCGAGGCCGCGATCGTCCTGGCGGACCTTCAGCTCGGCCTCGAAGGCGGCGGCGGGGGCGGCCGGCAACGCGATGCGGTGGCGCGGGCGGCGGGCGCGCAGCTGGGTGCCGCGCTTGTGGGCGACGGTGCCGACCATCATGGCGGCGAGCAGCACGCCGACCGTGGAGGCGGTCAGGGCGACGGTGTAGTCGTCGCCGGCCTGTTCGGCGTGCGCGGCCGGAGCCGGAGCCGGGGTGTCGGCGGGCGCGGAGGCGGGGGCCGAGGCAGGCGCCGGGGTCTGCGCGGGGGGCGTCTGCGGGGCCGGCGCGGGAGCCTGGTCGGCGGGCGCCGGAGCCGGGGCGGGCGCGGGCTCCGGTGCCGGAGCGGGTGCCGGAGCCGGAGCGGGTGCCGGAGCCCCCGGCAGCGTCAGCACCATCCCGGGCACCACCACGTCCGGATCGGTCAACCGCTCCCCGTCCGGCGCCTGCGCGTCCTTGTTAGCCTCGAAGAGCTTCGGCCAGGCCTCGGCATCCCCCAACTCCCGCTGGGCGATGACCGACAGGCTCTCCCCGGCGGCCACCGTCACGGTGCCGCGCCCGCTCCCGGCGCCCCCCGCCTGCGGTGCGGTCGGCGCACCGGGCGCGGGCGCCGGCGCGGGGGTGGGCGCCTTGGCCTCGTCGGCCTTGGCATCGCCCGGCATCAGCAGCTCCCAACCGGGGTGGATGGGGCGCTCGGCGTCGAAGGTCAGACCCGAATCCCCCATCGGCCGGCCGGCGTTGAGCTTGGCGATCTCCACCCAGCGTTCCCCCGAGCCCAGTTGGCGCTCGGCGATGGACCAGAGGCTGTCGGCCGGCCGGCTGTCCCGGACGGTGTAGGTGGGCTGCTGGTCGGCGGCGGGCGCGAGCGACGGCGCGGCCTGGGCCGCGGGCAGCGCGGCGCGCTCCGCGCCGACCGCCGACTGGGCCTGGGCGACGGCCGGGGCCCGCTCCGGGACGGCGGCGAAGGCCGAACCGGCCACCGGCAGCAGCGCGATCACCGAACCGACCAGGCCGGCCGCGACCCGCTGGCTCCAGCCGAACGCCGGGATCCGCCGGGCGATCCGCCCGCGCAGCTGGGCCGGGATCTCCAGCAGCACCGAGAGCGCGAAACAGAACCAGCCCAGCCAGCCGACCACGACCAGCAGCCAGAGGAAGAGCCGCCCGTCGTCGGGGCTGGTCAGCAGCTGCCCGACGCCGTCCGGCGCCACCTCGCCCATCGCCGCGACCGCCCCGGTGCCGTACAGCAGCAGCGCGGGGACGCCGACCAGCAGGACGAGCAGGGTGACCAGCGCGGCGAGCGCGGCGAGCAGTGCGCCGCCCCGGCCCCGGCGCGGTGGCAGCGGGGCCGGCCGGCGGCGGGCTCCCGCCGGGGCGGGCACGCCCCGGGCCGGTCGTCCGGCGCGGGCTTGGTCCTTGGCACGTGGCGCGACCATCAGTCGGTCTCCGCTTTCTCGACTCCGTGGACGAGGGTGGCACTGCCCTTGCCCGTGACCTTCTGTTTGCCGAGTTCGCCCAGCAGCGCCGGCTTGTAGTCGGCCTGCACCGTGACGGTGACGGACGAACCGTCGTCCGAGAACGCCACCTCGTACACGGCGAGGTGGTACAGCGCCAGGTAGCTGTTGGCGGCGTCCTTGACGTAGTCCTGCTTGACCTTGTAACCCTCGCCCCGGAGCACGGCGGCCTCGTCGAGCTGCTGGCCGCCCACCCGGGCGGCCTCCTGGGCGTAGCCGTCGGTGCGCTCGGCGACGCGCAACCGGCCGCCGGCGTCCACGACGAGGGCGATGATCAGCACCAGGAAGGCCGCGCAGATCGCCACGAAGACGGCGATCGCGCCGCGGTCCGACCGGTCGCGCCGGCCCCACCGCCGGCCCCCGGTCCGTCGTCGGACGGCCTGGCCGTCCCACCGTTCCCCCCCGGGTCTGCGCACCGTCACGCCCCCTCCCGCACCTTCGTCTCCCCGGCGGCCCCGTCCGGGACCGCTCCGCCCTGCCCTGCCGTCCCCCGGGAGCTCTCCGCTTGCGTCTCCCCCGCCCGGGCCGTCCCCAATCCCCGCCCGGAGCCCTCGTCGGCACCGGTCGTCCGTCCCACCGGCATCGGCCGGCTCACCCGGCCCGGTACCGGTCGACCACCGAGACGAACCGGCCTACGAGCCGCTTCGTCCCGGGCATGCCCGGCCCGGGCAGCAGGTCGCTCAGTCCCACCTCGCACCAGACCGTCACCTCGACGGTCGCCAGCGGCGCCCCGTGGCTGATCAGTTCGCCGTGCTTCACCGCGGTACCGCTGTCCCGGCAGCTGACGCCCTGCTGGCGCAGCGTCTCGGCGGCGGTCCTGCGGACCACCTCGTCCATCCCGTCCACGCTGCGGGCCAGCGAGGCGGTCCGGGCGGCCGAGCGGGCCGCCGCCTCCACCGTGCCGGCCGCGGTCTGCACCCGGCCGGCGGCGACGGCGACCAGGATCAGCGCGACGACGCCCGGGGCGACGATCGCCGCCTCGATCGCCACCCCGCCGCCGTCCCGCCCGCGCCCCGACCGGGTCGACCGCCGGCGCGCGTACCGGCGCGCCCACCGGACCGGCCGCCCCGTCCCCCTCACGGCGCGGCCTTCGGCGGCACGAAGCGCTCGCGGGGCGCCTCGGCGTGCTGCGTGATGGTCGGCGGGGTGACGCCGGGGATCAGGACCGGCGGGGTGAGCTCCACCGTGACCCGGATCAGCACCGGCGTGCTCCCGTCCGTCCGCACCTGGTAGCCGGGACCGCCCTGCCGTCGCAGGAAGTCCTCGGCCTGCCGCTTGGCGGCGGCGTCCTTCACCTCGTCGGTCTGGTTCCCCTGCACGCGGCCGGCGTCCACGCCCTCGCGGGCGGCGGTGAGCGCGAGCTGGCGGTTGTACCACCACATCGAGCCCTGGACGACGATCAGGACGAGCAGCAGGACGACCGGGAAGACGATCGCCAGGCTCAGGCTGATCGCTCCCCGGTCGCGCCGGCGACGGGGTCGGTGCGTCACGGGGTCGCCGCACCGCCCGCGGCCCCGCCGGGCATGTTCGGGTCCTGCTCGACCTTCTTCACGACCTTGTCCTTCAGCGCGTACAGCGCCACCGCTACGGCACCCGCGACGAAGACCAGCGCGATGATGGCCAGCGCGAGTTCGATGCTGATCGCGCCCCGGTCGCCGCGCGACCGGGCGGCCTTGAGGCGGCCGACCCGGAACTGGAAGAGCAGCAGGGCGAACTGGACGGGTAGCAGGGTGGGCCGGATCAGCCGTACGGCCAGGGACTTGAGCTGGTCGGACATCGGAGGACTCCCGGGGGTCAGGTGGTGTGGTGTCAGCTGCTCGCGGGCACCGGGGGGTGTCAGACGAGCATCTGGTGGAGCGCGGGGAAGACGATCAGGGCGGTCATCAGCAGGGTCAGCGCCGCTCCGGGCGCGACCATCCGTTCGCTGTCGGCGTTGGCCCGGGCGAGGTCCTCGGCGAGCAGTTCGCCGCGCAGGCCCTTGGCCCGGGCGCGCAGGGTGTCGTAGACGGCGGCTCCGTCGGTACCGGAGAGCCGCATGATGTCGGCGACGTCCTGCAGCGGGGTCAGCCCGAGTTCGGCGGCGAGCGCGTCCAGGCCCGCCCAGGGCGGCAGCCGGTCGGTCGCGGCCCGGTCCAGGGCGTCCCGGATCCGGCGGAAGACCGGGCCGCGACCGACCGCGGCGGCCCGGCGCAGCGCCTCCGCGGGGCCGAGGTCGGCGGCCCGCTCCAGCGCGACCAGCTCCAGGTAGGCGGCGATGCCGTGCAGGTACTCGGTCCGCGCCTCCTTGGCCTCGCCGCGCACGATGGCGTCCGGGACGAACCAGAGCAGCCCGGCGAGCAGCGGCCCGAGCAGCAGCGGCAGCGCGAACGGCAGGCCCATGTCCAGCAGCACCGCCATCGCCGCCAGGTAGGCCGGCAGCACCAGGCCGATCAGGGCGAACAGCAGCTTGTGCGCCATGAACCGGGCCGGGGCCCGGCCGATCAACGACAGCTCGCGCTGCGGGACGCGCACCCCGCGCAGCCCGATCGAGCGCTCGCCGATCCGGTCGTACCAGCGCGGCCGTTCGTCCGGGTCGGGCTCCCGGTCGGCGGGCGTGCGGTGCAGCCGGTCCAGGGCCTGGCTCAGGTCGGGTGGCGCGGGCCGGAGTTCGGAGATCAGCAGGGCGACGCCGCCGGCCGCGACCGCGCCGGCCAGGACGGACCAGGGGGAGATCATCGGACCTCCCCGAGGAGTCGCTGGTCGTCGCCGGTGTCCTGGGCCTCGCCCTCGGCCGGGCGGTCGGTGGCGCTCCCGCGTCGCCGGCCGCCGCTGCGGCTGCGCCGGTCGACCTCCAGCAGCCGCGGTACCGGCGGGTGCGAGGCGAGCGCGCGCATCCAGGCGATGACCGCCACGAAGAGCGCGGCGACCACGGCGAGCACGATCTGCCCCAGCGCGGTGCTGTACGGCCTGGTGTAGTCGGTGTTGAACGAGCCGATCACGACGACCAGCACGATGATGCCGACCAGCCAGCGGATGGTGGTGCGGTGCTTGGCCCGGTCGGCCTCGATCACCCGGCGCTGGCGGACCTCCTCGCGGACCGAGTCGGCCATGTCCGAGAGCGCCCGGGCCAGACCGGGGCCGCTGTCGCCGGCGCGCAGCAGCAGCGCGGCGAGCACCTTGTCGGCGGTGGCGTCGGCGAGGCTGTCGGCGAAGGCGCGCAACGCCTCCTCCGGCCGCCAGCGGGCCTGCAGCCGGGCGGCCAGCTCGCCGACCTCGTCCTCCAGCGCGGCGGGCGCGGTGCGGCGGCTGGTGACGATGGCCTGGTTGAGGCCGACACCGAGCAGCAGCACGTCGGCGATGCGCTGGGTCCACTCGGAGAGCGCCTCCAGCCGTTCGATCCGGTGGGTGTCCGAGCGGGTGGTGTCGAAGAGCCAGGGCAGGCCGAAGACGATCAGCGGCACCAGCAGCGCGGTCAGCGGGATGCCGGTGAAGAGCCAGCCCAGTGGCGCGGCGACCAGCGCGACCGGCAGCTGGATCCGGCGCAGTCGCACCATCCGGGCGGAGGCGGAGCCGGGCGCGCCGTACCAGAACTCCTGGCCGCGGGCGGCCAGCGAGCCGGGAGCGGAGCGGCCGTCCGCCGGGTCGCCGTCGTCCGCGCTGCCGAGGGCCCAGGCCACCAGGGTCACCAGGCCGGCCGTGACCAGCAGTCCGCACAGGACGAAGAGCAGCGTCATCGCGCCCCACCGCCGATCCGCAGCTGCAGCGGCTGGCTCCAGCTCCCGTACCGCGAGCCGAGCAGCGTGGCGTCGAAGCCGGCCCGGCGCAGGTCGTCCAGGCAGTTCGGCGGGGTGTGCGGGACGGCGCGCGGCTCGCCGAGTTCGGGCCTCGGGCCGAACACGGTGTTCAGCGCGGGCCGGCCGCTCTCCCCGAGGCCGGCGACCTCCAGGACGTGCGAGACGAACCGGTGGCGCCGGCCGCCGACGGCCGTCTCGTCGACCATCGAGACGTGCACGATGAGGTCCACGGCGTTGGCGGTGAGCCGGTAGGCGAGCGTGTCGGTCATGTGCGAGCCGTACTCCAGGCAGAGTTCGGCGATGCGGTCGACCACCATGTGCGGGCCGCGGGCGTGCAGGGTGCACATCGAGCCGCCCTCGCCGTTGGTCATGACGCGCAGCATCGGGACGACCTCGCCGGAGCGGACCTCGCCGACGATGATCCGGGAGAGCGTCATCCGCAGCGCGGCGGGGATGAGGTCGCCGATGCTCAACTCGCCCGCCAGCCGGCCCTCGACGCGCTCGCCGTTGCCCTCCCGGGCCTCCATCGGGACGACCTGGCGCAGGTGGCCGAGGGTGTGCAGCCAGAGCTCGAACTCCGACTCCAGGGTGCCGATCCGCTCGTCCGGCGGGATCTCGGCGGCCATCGCGCGCAGCAGGCTGGTCTTGCCGACGCCCTGGGTGCCGGTGATCATCACGTTCTTCCGGGCCCGGATCGCCGCGGCCAGGAAGGCGGCCAGCGTACGGTCCAGGGTGCCGAGTTGGACCATCTCGGGCAGCGTCGCCGAGGCCACCCGGTGACGGCGGATCGCCACGTACGGGCGCGGGGTCACCTCGGTGAGCGCCTGGAGGCGCATCCCGCCCTCCAGCCGGAGCGCGAGGGTGGGGCTGGAGGTGGAGAGACTGCGTTCGCCGCCGCCGTGCTGGCGGGCGAGGTCCTGGAGCAACTCGATCAGCTCGGCGTCGGAGTCGGCCACCGGCGGGACCTGGCGCAGCGGTTGGTGCACCCGGGAGACCCAGACGTCGTCGCAGCCGTTGATCAGGATGTTCTCGATCTCCGGGTCGTCCAGGTAGGGCTGGAGCCGCCCCGCCCGGAAGAGCAGGTCGAAGACGGCCTCGGCGAGCGCGCGGTCCTGGTCGCGGGTCGGCGGGATGCCGTGGGTCTGCGCGTACGCGTCGGACCAGCGGGCGACCGCCTCCTCGATCAGGGCCCGACCGCGCTGGCGGCGGGTGGCGCGGTCCGGCTCGACGCCGGAGGTCGCCGTCAACCGGGTGATCTGCTGGTGCAGTTCCGCCGCCACCTGGCGCTTCAGCTCGCGCGCCACCTGCGGGTCGACGGCCGGCCGGGTGCCCGCGCCGCGCAGGTCGAGCGCGGGCAGTGGGGAGGGAACGGCGGTGGGGGTCGCGGCGCCGGCCTGGTACCCGCCCGGCCGGGGTTCGCCGGGGGCGGCCGGTCCGACCGGGCCGGGGGCCACCGGCCCGGGGGCCGGCGGGGGCGCCGTCCAGGGCAGGGCGGCCGGGTCGGCCGCCGGATGCTGGTGCAGGGGGCTACCGCGCACGGAGCACCTCCCCGTAGCTCACGTGGGACTCCTGACCGGCGGGCGGCTGCTGCGGGCCCTGGCCCACCGGCGGCTGCGACTGGCTGTGGGGCGCGGCCGGCTCGGGCCGGACCTGCCCGTACTGCGGGGAGGCGCCGTACGGCGGCTCCGCCTGCCCGTACTGCGGCTGCCCGTACTGCGGCGCCCCTCCGTACGGTGCCTGGACGTAGGGTGCCTGGCCGTACGGTGCCGAAGTCTCGTACGGCGCCGAGGTCTCGTACGGCGCCGAGGTCTCGTACGGCGCCGAGGTCTCGTACCGCACCTGCCCGTACCCCTGCTCCGCCTGCCCGTACTGTGGCGGGCCGTCGTAGGGTGCCGACGCCCCGTCCGGCGGCGGCTGGACGTGCGCCGGGAACGGCGCGGGCGCGGCCGGCTGCGGCGCCAGCCCGGCGAGCGGCGCCACCGGACCGGTGGTGATCACCGGAGCCTGCGGCACCGGCTCGTACGGCTGCGGCGGCGCCGGGTACCCGGACGCCGATCCCTCCGGCGCGGGCGCCGGCCCGACCTGGGCGGGTGCCGCCGCGGGCGCCAGCCGCTGCCGACGGCGGCGCACCAGCGCCTGCGCCTCGTCCGCCGCCGACCGGGCGGTGCGCATCAACTCCGAACGGATGAACCGCCGGTCGGTGATGTCCCCGCCGTCCGAGAGCACCCGCGCGGTACGCGCCGCGTGCGGCAGCAGCCCGAGCACCGGCAGCCCGTACTCGCGCGCGACCTCCCCGCCCGAGTACGGCCCCTCGGCGACCAGCAGCAGCCCCAGCGCGTCGGCTCCGGTACCGGCGGCCGCGAGGTCCTCGGCGAGCGCGGACAGCCGCGGCCGGGCCGCGCTCAGCCCGCGCAGGGTGGTCCGGACGGTCACCGCCACCACGTCCGCCCGGCGGGCCAGGACGGCGCTGGTCCCGGTGGCACCGGAGCGCCCCAGGTCCAGGATGACGTCGTAGCCCTGCGGTTCCAGCCCGTGCAGCACGTCCATCAGCGGCTCCCAGGTGTAGGCGAGCCCGGGCGCCTGGGTCGGGTCGGTCAGGCCGGGCAGCAGCAGCCGCTCGGCGTTCCCCTCGGGTGACAGGTCGATCAGCTGCTCCCAGAGCGTCTGGGCGAGCAGCCCGCGCCGGTCCGCGACCGCCAGGTTGCGCAGCCCGTAGACCGCCTCGACCCGGCCCTCCAGGGCGCCGGCCAGGACCGCGCCGCCGTCCGGATCGCACTCGACCAGGACGATCCGGCGCCCGGGCGCGAGCGGCCAGGCCAGCAGCAGCGCCAGGGCCGTCGTGGTGGCACCCGGCGCCCCCGGGCCACCGACCACCGCGATCACCGCCATCTCAGCCCCCACCCGCCCCGGACGGCGCGGCGGACCCGGGCGCCGCCGCGGGGGCGGTCGGCGCGGCCGTACCCGCGGCGGCGGCCGTGCCCGGGGCGGCGCCCGTACCGGACGGTGTCGGTGCCCCGGGTGTCGGTGCCCCGGCGGCCGCGCCGCGCGGCACCAGCACCACCTGGATCCGCCCGGCCGCCACCCACGCGGCCAACCGGGTGGCGTCGGCGGCGGCCACCGCCACGTCCACCACCTGGCTGCCGTCGGTGTCCACCCGACCGATCGTGACGACGACCGCGGGCAGCGACTCCGGCCGCCCGCTGTCGGGCGTGTAGACGACGACGATCGGCACACCGGGCTGCAGGCGGGCCGCCGGCAGCTGGGTGCGCTTGGCCGACACGCCGACCACCAGCTGGCCCGGCTGGACCGTCGGGGTCTGGGCGAGGTCCGCGTTCAGCAGCAGCGCGCCGCGCCTGAGGTCGGTGGCGGCCCTCCTCCCGACGGCGTTCTTGCGGTCCTCGGCGGCCAGCGGCTTCAGCGCCGGGTCGGTCGCGATCCGCGCCACCACCAGGTCGGCGTCGGTGACCACCTGTCCGAACGGCACGTCACGGGCCAGTGCCAGCACGGAGACCCGCTGGCCGGTGCTGTTGTAGAGCGCCGCGCCGCCCAGCCCGCCGGCGGCTATCAGTGCCACCGCCATCGCCAGTACGGCGGGCCTGCGGCGTCGTGCCCGCAGGTTCCGCCCGGGGGCGTGCGGCGCCCCGCGCCCCTGCTCCGGCACCGCCACGGACACCGCCGCGCCCCCGGCCGTGCCGGACCCAGGCGTCGCAAATGTACGGTTCTCCACCGGGTTCCGGCCTCTCCACGTCGTTCGGACACGTTGCCGCGTTCAGGACTCGTTCGCTGTGCTCCGGGCCGTGGGGGGGGGGGGGGGCCCCCCCCCCCCCCCCCCCCGGGGGCGCGGGCCCCCCCCCCCCCCCGCCCCACCCCCCCCCCCCCCGGGAAGAGCGAGA
>NZ_JBHYYB010000002.1:31228-49151 GCF_042752535.1 Kitasatospora sp. NPDC059327
CGCCGCCCCCCGCCTTCTACTATGCCGGGCTCCCCCGCGGGCTCCCCCCACCCCTCGTGGTTCGCCGGCGGGGCGGGGGGCGGGGGGGGGCGGCGGGGGGGGGGGGGGGGGGCGCCCCCCCCCCCCCCCACGCCCGTCAGTTGAGGACCTGCACCTCGTTCACCCTCAGCTCCAGCGGAGCGAAGGTGAGCGGCACCTTGATCGGATCGACCTTCTGGGTGCTGCCGGTGACGGTCACCACGCCCACCCAGTTGGCCTGGACGCTCCCGACGAAGGTGCCGTTGGGCTTGCCGGCCGAGCCGGTCGTGAACTCGTGGCCGCAGGTGGGCGACTTGGCGGCGCCGTACTTCGCCTCGTAGGGCGTCCCGGCCGCGGCGCCCTCCTTGGAGCAGGTCTCCGGCCGGCCGTCCCCGAGGTCCCACACCACCGACTGCAGCCGGGGCGTGACGGTGATCGTGACGCCACCGCCGCTGACCGACTTCGGCGCCGGCGCCTTGGCGTTCTCCAGCCAGAGCCAGACCGGTACCCCGACCACGGCCGGGCCCTTCGGCGCCATCCCCGGCTCGGGGAACGGCAGGACGACGCTGTCCATGATCTTGCGGGCCTCCGCCACCGGGTTGAGCGGCGGCGGACCGGCGGGCGCCTGGGCGAAGAACTGCGGCGCGGACGTACCCATCGAGCCGTCGGTGAACCGGCAGGTCACGGCGTACACCGTGCCCTCCGAGGGCTGGTGCCCGCCCCACTCCGGGGCACCGGCCGCCGGCTGCGGGGCGAGCTCGCGGTAGTAGCAGCCGGTCGAGCCGCTGAACCAACCGAGCTCCGGATCGTGGCAGGGCCAGTCCTGCCCGTTCCAGCGGCAGACCTGTGGACCGCCGGAGCTTCCGCCGCCCGTCCCGCCGCCGCCGGGGGAGGGCGTGCCGCCGGGTGTGGTGTGCTCCTCGCAGATGACGTTCACCTGGCAGTGCGTGACGTCACCGCCGATCGGTGGTTCGTCCGCCATCGCAGGCGCCGCCGGGGATAACAGCAATCCCGCGACCAACAGCGCGCGGAGCACGAATCGCCGTACCGGATTCAGCATGTTCGGTCCACCTCCCGCTTGAACTCGTAGATCAGCCAGCGTGTTTGGAACTGTCGAAGGGAAACGGTCGCGATGTACCGGGTGAACCGCCGCGGTGGGTCCTTTACGGCGCGGGTGGTGGCATCGGCCTGGTGCCAGTCGGTCACGTCGAGGCAGTCCTCGATGACGGCGGTCTGCGGGGCCGCCTTCAGATCGACGGTCTTCACCACGGGTGAATTCCGCGGGCTGCCGATCATCACCAGTTTGGCGTCATGGAGCTGACGGAGATTGACGAGGGCGTCGCCCAGCGCCTTCCCGGAGGAGTACGTCTCCAACTGGGAACCGTCCGAATCGGTCCGGGCGAAGTCCGCCACCTGGGTCTGCCACCAGTCCTGATAGGTGTTCAGCACCAGTCGGCCCACGGCGCCTTCGGGCCCGTCGGTCGGCGCGATCCCGACGTTTGCGGAACCACCCGATGGAGTGAGCGGGTTCACTTCCGCACCAGTGGGCGCAGCCGTCCCGAGACGATCGACGGAACCGGCTCCACCATCGGCCCCACAGGCGCTCAGAAGCATCGCCAAAACCAGCCCAGCGACCCCAACCGCCCCAGGGCGCAATACATTTCCGCGCCGCCGCATCGCCCCACCTCGTCGCGACCGACCCCGTCCGTGGTCTGTGGTCGCCAGAAGAATTCCGCTGCCCCGCCGGTGTTGCCGCGAGAGCATCGATTCTTCGCCAACCCGCCCCTTCACGGCAACACCCCGGGCCACCTGACCTTACGCGGGAGGAGGATCCGTCGGGGCACTTTCGCGCCACAGGAGGGCCAACAGTTCTTCGGAAAGCGACAATCCGGCCAATGCGCCCCGAACCGCGGCCCGATTGCGCATCAACAGGCGCCCGCCCTGCGGCGGTCCGAGCAGGCGCGCGCCCGGCGCACCCGCCGGATCACCGCCGTCGAGCAGGCCGGCGACGGCCGGCTGGAGGTCGAGCGGGGCGACGGCGGCCGGCGCTCCGGGCAGCCCCTGCCCGAGCACGGTGGTCAGCGCCCGGCTGAACGATCCCTCACCGCCCGGCAGGACCGCGTCCCGCCCGCGCCTGCCGGGGGTGTAGCGGCCGATCCGGCCCCAGAGCGGGACGCGCGAGTAGCTGAGCAACTCCCCGACGCCGTCCTCGCCGCCACCGCGTTCGAGCGCCGTCCAGGTGTCGCGGTCCACGACGGCGTCGACCAGCAGCAGCGCCTCCTCCTGGTCGCCGTGCACCATCGCGCTGACCACCCAGTCCCAGGCGAGCCCGCGCCGGTACGCGTTGTCGGCGGTGCTGCCGCCGGTGACCAGGGCCAGCCGCCGACCGCGCGGGTCGGCCACCAACTGGCCGACCAGGCAGACCAGCAGCCACCGCCCCGGCCGCCCGGCCGCCTCCCGCACCGCCGTGAGCATGGTGTTGGCGTCCGCGTCCGGCTCCACCACGGCGACCCGGCAGCCTCCCGAGCCGGCGTCGAAGCACATGCCGGGCAGGACGTCGGCGAGCAGCCGGGCACCGTCCGCCGCGTGCGCCGAACCGCCGAAGCCGCGGTCCGGACCGCCGTCCGCCCCGATCACCACAAGGTCGACCCCACTGACCACCCGCACCGCCCCCTCCTCGCCGGCCCCGGCATCCCCGGAACCGCCCGCCGCGGCTGCCTGCCGCCGCGCCCCTGCCCTGCCCTGCCGTGTCCGGCTGCACCCGGTACCCCTGGTCGGACCGGGCGCCGCGGCACCCGGTCCCCGGGACCGACCGTGCCGGCGGCACGTTCCACCGCGCCGCCCGACAAGCTACCGCCCCGGACCCCCGCCGACGGGGCTCCCGACCCGGCCGCTCCGGGACCATGGGCCCTATCGGCCGCACACCGGCGGGGGGACGATCGGAGCCATGGAGCGTGACGACCGGGCGGAGACCCTGTGCGAGGCCGAGTGCCTGCGGCTGCTCAGCACCGTGCCCGTCGGACGCGTGGTGTACACCGAGCACGCGCTGCCGGCGGTCCTGCCGGTCTCCTTCGAGGTCGCGGCGGACGGGCGGCTGCTGCTGGCGGTACGCCGGGGCAGCAGCACCGCGCGCGGCCTGGACGGCACCGTGGTCGCCTTCCAGGCCGACCAGCTGGACCCGGTCACCCGGACCGGCTGGAGCGTGCTGGTGCACGGTCGGGCGGACGTGGTGCGCGAGCCGGAGCTGGTCCGCCGGGCACTGCGGGCCGGGCTGCGCCCCTGGGTCGGTGATCCGGACCCGCTGTTCGTCGCGCTGGTGCCCGAACTGATCGGCGGCCGCCGGCTGCTGCCAGGCGGTCGCACCGTGCAGCGCTCCTGACCCGTCGCGGGTCGCGGACCGCCGCCGGGCGGACGGCCCCCTGGCAGGTGACCGGCGAGTAGGCATACTCTCCCCCGAGTTCCCACCCCCGCCTGCCACCAGGAGCGCACCGTGACGACCTTCGCCTCCCTCGCCGACCTGACCGCCGCCGTCGGCACCGAGCTGGGCACCAGCCGGTGGCACACCGTCGAGCAGGAGCGGATCGACCTGTTCGCCGAGGCCACCGGGGACCACCAGTGGATCCACGTCGACCCGGAACGGGCCAAGGAGAGCCGGTTCGGCTCGACCATCGCGCACGGCTACCTCACGTTGTCGATGATCCCGGTGCTGGCCAAGGAGTGTTACAGCGTCGAGGGCGTCCGGATGGCGCTCAACTACGGCTCGGAGAAGGTGCGTTTCCCGGCCCCGGTGCCGGTCGGCACGGCCCTGCGGGCCACCGCCGAGCTGGTCTCCGCGACCGAGGTGCCCGGCGGTATCCAGGCCGTGGTCCGGTTCACCATCACCAGCGCGGAGAGCGAGAAGCCGCACTGCGTCGCGGAGACGATCACCCGCTTCTACGCCTGAGCCCGGCGGGGCACACCCGCACGCGGCCGGGCGGGCGGCACCCGGGCGCACCGGGCCGCCTCCGGACCGGCCGGTCGCCCGGACCGGCCGGCCCGACGTACGCCGAACGGCACGTGTGGGGCCGTCCACCGGGTCCGGACAGCCCACAACGAGTAACCTCCGACGAGATGGTCGTCGTACCGCAACGGTCTCGCCGCCGTGCGGACACGCCCCGGCATGCCCGGTAGCCGTAGCCGTCCCTGGAGGTACCGTGCCCCGCCCCGTCCCGTGGTTCTCCCGCCTCGCCGGCCTGGCCTCACAGTTCTCCGCCCCCTCCGCGACCGGAACGGCCCCGGGCCTGGCCGCGCTGCCCCGGGCGGCCTGGCACCGGGTGCGGACGGACGCCTTCGGGGCCGAGCCCCGGGGCGAACGGCTGGCCCGGATCCACCGCTCGCCGCAGTTCGCCGACGGCGCCTTCCGCAACCCGCTGCCGACCCGCCGGCTGGTGTACGAGCGCACTCCGCTGGAGATCACCCGCGCCCAGCTCGCCGCCGACAAGACCCGCCGGGCGCCCACCGCCGCCGTGCCGTTGCACCGGCTGCTCCCGGTCGACCTGGCCCGGCCCGCCGCCTCCGGGCTGCGGCTGACCTGGCTCGGCCACGCCACCGTGCTGGCCGAGATCGGCGGCCGCCGGGTGCTCTTCGACCCGGTCTGGGGCGAGCGCTGCTCACCGTTCGGCTGGACCGGCCCCAAGCGGCTGCACCCGGTACCGCTGCCGCTCGCCGAACTCGGCCCGGTGGATGTGGTGGTGGTCTCGCACGACCACTACGACCACCTGGAGATGGCCGCCGTCCGCGCGCTGAACGCCACTGGCGCGGTCTTCGCCGTCCCGCTCGGGGTCGGCGCGCACCTGGCGCACTGGGGCGTCCCCGCCGACCGGATCGTGGAGCTGGACTGGTGGGAGTCGGCCGAGGTGGCCGGACTGACCCTGACGGCCACTCCGGCCCGGCACTACTGCAGCCGCGGCCCGCGCACCAGCGCGCTGTTCCTCTGGGCGTCCTGGGTGGTCTCCGGCGGCGGGCACCGGATCTTCCACAGCGGCGACACCGGCTACTTCCCCGGGTTCGCCGAGATCGGCCGCCGGCTCGGCCCGTTCGACGCGACGATGATGCAGGTCGGCGCGTACAGCGACTTCTGGCCCGAGGTGCACATGACGCCCGAGGAGGGTGTCCGGGCCCATCTCGACCTCGGCGGCGAGCTGCTGCTGCCGATCCACTGGTGCACCTTCAACCTGGCGCCGCACCCGTGGGAGGAACCCGCCGAGCGGGTGGTCGGCGCGGCCCGGGCGCTCGGCGCCCGGCTGACGGTGCCCCGCCCGGGCAAGCCGTTCGAGCCGGCGCGGCCGCCCGCCCTGCGGCTCTGGTGGCGGGCCGTCGCGGCGCTGCCTCAGGGCGGGGGCGACCTGCTCGTCCCGGACGGCCCGGCCTCGGCGGCGGGCGGCCCGGCCCGGCCCGAGGACGCCGCGGCGGGCGACGGCGTCACCGTCTGAACGGGCACCCGCCGCGCACCCGGGCCGGCGCGGCCCGCCGGGCGGGCGGCGGCGCCGTCAGCGCGCCGCCGCCCGCTCCGCCCGGCGGCGGATCAGCCGCCAGGCGCCCTGCTGCACCAACAGCGTCAGCACCCCCGCCACCACGATCCCCGACAGGTTCAGCAGCAGCTGCGCGCTGGAGCCCCGGAACTGGTTCAGGTCGCCGTAGCCGAGCGCGACGGCCGCGTTGGCGGCCGCCGGCACGGTGGTCACCGAGATCGCCACGCCGACCAGCATCCCGGCCTTCGCCGAGGTCAGCGAGAGCAGTCCGGCCACCCCCGCGAGGAAGGCGACCACGAAGGAGGTCGCGTCCGGCTGCCAGATGAACGAGGTGTTCGGCCGCACGCCGTCGAACCTCGCCCGGCTGAAGAGGCCGAACTCGTCCATCAGCAGCGAGAAGAGGACGGTCAGCGCCATCGCGACCGCGAAGCCGACCACCAGCGCGGCCAGCGACCGCAGGGCGGGGTGGGCCCGCCGCTGGACCAGCGCGACGCAGAGCCCGGCCAGCGGCCCGAACTCCGGCCCGACCGCCATCGCGCCGACCACCAGGACCGCGCTGTCCAACACCGCTCCGCAGGCCGCCAGCATCGTCGCGACGGTGAGGAAGGCCAGGTAGACGGCGGTGAGCGTGGACTCCTCGTGGGTGATCTCGGAGACCGCCTCCCAGACCAGCGCGTCCGCCCCCTCCCCCGGTGCGAGCCGCTCGGCCTCGTCGGCGGCGGCCGACAGGGTCAGCGCGACCTCCTCGGCGCTGATCGCCCCGCGCTCGGACAGCCCGGTCGCCCGCAGTGCCGCCAGTACCTCGTCCGCCGACTCGCGCGCCACGTCGCAGAGCACCACGTCCCCGGCGGGCCGGACGGCGGCGTCCGGCAGCAGCACCACATGGGTGACGCCGACGGAGTCGTCCAGGCTGCCGAGGACGGCGTCGCGCAGGTCGACGGGGACGATCAGGCGCAGGTGCAGCACGGGTGCTCCGGGCGGGGTGCGACGGTGACGGGGGTCGAGCCCACCCTAGGGGCCCGACGGCCCGGCCCGTCCCCACCACCCGGCCGCCTCACCCCACCACCCGGCCGCCTCACCCGGCCAGGACGTCGCGCAGGGCCCGGGCCTCCTTCACCAGGCGGCTCGTACCGGACCGGGCCGCCACCTCCCCCACCTCGGCGATCGGGCCCCGCACCGCGCAACGACGGGCACAGTCCGCGGCGGTCCCGACCAGGTCCGCCGCGCCCCGCGGCGGTTCGCCCGCCAGTACGGCCGGCAGCGCGGGAGCCAGCACCGACCAGACCGTCCCGTACGCGCCCGTCCCGGCGGCGGCGGTCAGCGCCTGGGTGAGCCGGCTCGGCTTCACCGTGCCCTCGGTGACCAGCGCCCCCAGCTCGCGGCCGAGCAGCTCCGCGTCGAGGTCACCGCGGGCGGCGAGGACCAGCAGGGCGTCGACGGCGGCCGTGCGGTCCTCGGGGAACCGGGCGCCCAGCCCGTACGCCAACGCCAGGTGCAGCGCCGTCCCGGCGGGGCCACCGGCCTCGGCGAGGACGGGCAGCAGCCCGGCCGCTCCGCGCCGCTCGCGGTCGGCGCAGTCGGCGAACCAGTCCAGCCAGCGGGCGGCCAGCTCCTCCCGGTGGTGCGGCAGGACCGCGGCCCAGTGCGCGGTCGGCTGCCAGAGCCACTCGTTCTGCTGCCGGGCCCGCGCCACGCTGGGCTCGGTCCCCTCCAGCAGGGCGCGGAACTCGGCGCCCAGCCGCTCGCCCGCCGGGCCCCGCGGACCGGCACCGGGACCGGGCTGGGCCACGCAGATCCGCTTCACGTCCTCCCACCAGCGCTCCCAGTAGACGGCCCGGCTGCCGACGCCCCGGCCGGGTGCGAACCGCACCCGCTCGGAGGGCTGGCCGGGCAGGCCGCCCTCGCGCAGCCAGCGGGCCGCCCAGCGCCCGGCCGGAGAGGTCAGCCGGTCGGCGGCGGCCGGCACGGTCCCGTCCGCCGGCACGGTGAGCCGCAGCAGCGCCGCGTGCAGGTCGGCCTCCCCCGGCTCGACGCCCGCCGCCTGGTAGCGGGCCAGCCGGTCGACCAGCGCGGCCGCGGCCAGCGCACCGGTGGCGTCGGTGGGGGTGGCGAGCAGCAGCGGCGGGCGGTCGGCGGTGACCCGCTCGGCCACCTCGGTCAGCCGGGCGGCGAACACCCGGCCGTACGGCGTGTTGTGCTCGCCGCGCAGCGGACTCCGGACCTTCTTCCGGAAGACCGGGCCCGGCGCGTGCGGGTCGACCTGACCGGCGATCGCGGCCGCGACGTACAGGATGTCCGCCGGCCCGCAGTCGTGCCACCGGCCGACGCCGTGCCACGGGTGCACCCGCAGCACCGGCGCGAGCGCCTCGGCGAGCGCCGCGCGGTCGAGGTGGGCGTGCCGGACCAGGCCGTCCAGGGTGCGCTCGAAGTCGGCGACCCCGGGCCGGTCGGCGGCCAGCAGCGCGGACAGCTCCTCGGCGACCTCGGCCGGCGTCGCGATCGGCTCGCCCAGCGGCCTGGGCACCGGGGCGGGCGGGAGCAGCTCGCTCCACCCGGTGTCCGGGTCGTCCCCGCCGACCGGCGCGCCCAGCAGCTCGCCCGCGCGGGCGTGGTGGGCCGGGTTCAACCCCTCCGCGGCGAAGCGCAGCTCGGGGAGCACGGCCTCGCCGGCCGCCCCGAGGTGCCGGGCCACCACGGTGAGGGCCCGCTCCTGGAGGGCGGTGTCGGGGTGGCCGAAGGCCTCGGCCACCGCCAGGACCACCGGGCCGGCGCGCTCGGGCGAGCGCCGGGCGGCCTTGTCCAGCCAGCCCAGTTGGGCCCGGACGAGCTTCTTCTCGGTGCGGAACAGGACCACCGCCGAGGCCTCCGCCAGGACCTCGGGGTCGATCGCCCCGGCGCCGTCCAGCTCGGCGAGCACCTGCTGGGCGTGGCCCGCGACGACCGAGAGCCCGTCCAGCAGCGCGACCAGACCGCGGACCTGCCGCGCGTACTCCCGCGGGGTGGGCGCGAGCGCCACCAGGACGGCGAGGAAGGCCCGCTGGTCGGCCGGCTTGCCGCCGCGCACCAGCCGGGCCAGGCACAGCTCGACCAGCTCGGCGCGGTCCAGCACGCCGTCCTCGGCCAGCCCGGCGACGGCGGCGGGCCAGGAGTCCCCGGGCCGGTCGGTGCGCCGCTGTTCGAGCCGCCACCCGATGTCCGTCAGCTCGAACACCCGGGGCAGCAGCACCGGGGTGAAGGCGTCCTCGCGCAGGCACTCCAGCAGCGTCCGGACCCAGCCCCGGCCGCCGTCGCCCGCGCCGACCCGGTCCAGCCACTCGGCGGTGAAGGCGTCGGTGGCCGGCACCGGGCAGCCGGTGCGCCGCACCACCCGCTCGATCAGCGGGTAGAGCTCCCAGTCCCAGCCCGACCCGCGGCGCGCCGCCAGCCGGGTGACCACCTCGGTCTGCCACTCGACCGGCTGGGCCAGGACGACCTCGCCGAGCGCGGGGTGGCGGGCCCAGGAGCGACCGGTGAAGTCCCGTCCGCCGATCCAGGTGGCGGCGCCGGCCGGTCCGGCGTGGCAGCCCGCCCCGGCCACCAGCAGCGCCCCGGCCCGGGCGTTCGCCTCCTTCGACCACTCACCGCGGCCCTGCTTGCGCAGTTCCTTGAGCTCCGGCAGGCAGGCCCGCCGCTCGGCCGGGCCGAGCGCCGCGACCAGCGCCGGCACCTGCGGGGTCCGCCCCTCGCGGACCGCCCGCAACAGTTCCTCTACGCCGCTCACGCGCCCGCCCCCAGCCCGCTCAGGGCCCGCTCCCGGACGACGGCGACGGCCAGCGCGTGCTTGCACGGCCCCCGCCCGCCCCGGTACTTGGCCCACCAGAGGCAGGTGCAGCTCACCCGGCCCGCCTCGTCCGTCCGGACCCGCTGGAGGTGGTCGTCCACGGTGACCTCGGCGAGCGCGCCGCCCGGCTCCAGCCGTACCGCGCCCGCCGCGACCAGCGCGTGCGCGGCCCGCAGCCGCGGGTTCCGCGCCTCGGCCCGGTGCGCGTCGTAGGGCAGCTGACGGTGGAAGTGAGCGGCCTCGGCGGTGTCGTAGCCGATCTGTCCGGCGGTGCCGAGCCGGGTGAGCGCGGCCCGGACCCGGGCCGGGGCGAGCCCGGACTGCTCGGCCAGCTCGGCGACATCGATCCTCGGCTCCCAGGCCAGCAGCACCGCGACCAGCTCGGCGTCCTGCTCGGCGCTGCCGGTGGCCAGCGCGCCGAGGACGCCGCCCTCGCCGGAGAAGCCGCGGGAGGCGTCGGGCGAGAGGGTGAGCGTGAGGCGCATGCCGGGCAGCACCACCTCCCAGGCCGAGGCCGCCGGGCCGTCGCCCGCCACCGGGCCGTACACCCGCAGGGCCAGCGCGTGCCGCAGCACCCGCTGGAGCGCCGCCAGCCGCTCCGGGCCGGGCAGGCAGACCGCGCCGGGGACGGGACGGGTGGTCGGGCGCAGCGTCCGGCCGGCCGGCACGACCCAGCCGGCGGCGGCCCTGGCCCGCCCGCCGCCGCGTGGCAGCGAGCGCAGGAAGCGGACCGCCTCGGCGGCGGGCAGGTCGGCGCGCAGGTCGAAGGCGGCGGCCGTCACCTGGGTCTCGGCGAAGCCGCGCACCCAGCGCTCCGGCAGCGGGACCTTCTTCTCGACGACCGGCCCGTCGAAGGTGGTGACCTCCAGCGCGTCGGGCCCGACCGCGAGGTGGAGCGGCTCGGCCGGACCGATCCGGGTCAGCGCCTCCCGCAGCGGGTTGTTGACGTCGACGTTGGTGGTGCCGTGGCCGATGTCGTCGCCGTCGAGTCCGGCCCGGAGCACGTCGAGCCGGGCGTAGACGCCGCAGCAGCCGGAGAAGGACTCGAAGCGCAGCCGGTCGCCGTTGGCGGTGACCACCGGGTCGAGCGAGGCGCGCAGCTGCGGCTGGTAGTAGCGGGCGGCGGCGACATCGGCGACCGCGAGCAGCGCGGCGGCGGCCGGGGCCGGGTCGGCCAGGAAGCCCGCGAAGAAGCGCGGGTTGGCGACCGCCCCGAGCGGCGTGGTGCCGCCGGAGGTCTCCAGGGCGAGGCGCGGGCCGTCGACGCCGTCGAGAACGGCGGAGGGGCGCAGATAGGCGTACGCGTGTGCGGCTTGCGTCATGCGGAGCACGCTAGGAGGGGCTACTGACAATCCCTCGGCTGCCCGGCCCACGGGCCTCGGTACTGAAACAGGTTCTAGCACTGCTTCCGGGCCGGCGGGGTTACCCGGATCACACCGCCGGACGGCGCCTTCTGCCACTATGTCCCCGTGACAGACCTGACCGAGAAGGAGAGACGGGCCGACGACATCGCCGGTTCGTTCGCCGAGCTGCTGCGGATAGAGCGGCTGGACGAGAACACGTTCCGGGGCTACTGCCACGCCGGGGCCCCGATGCGCGCCTTCGGCGGCCAGGTCGCCGCGCAGGCGCTGACGGCCGCCGGGCACACCGTCGGCGAGGATCGCGACGTGCACTCGCTGCACAGCTACTTCCTGCTCCCCGGCGACCCGGCCCACCCGATCCGCTACGAGGTCGACCGGGTCCGCCAGGGCCTCTCCTACGCCACCCGCCGGGTGACCGCCGTCCAGGGCGACCAGGTGATCTTCACCCTCTCGGCCTCCTTCAAGCGGCCCGAGCCCGCCGCCGACCGCCACCGGGACATGCCGCCGCTGCCCGGCCCCGAGGAGCTGCCGGACGCGCTCGCGGGCTGGAACGCCGCGGCCCGCGCCGAGCTGCGCCGCACGGGCGGCTTCGGCTCGCTGGACCTGCGGTTCGTCCCGGCGGACGCGCCCGGGGTGCCGCCGGCCGTCCCGGGGATGCCGCAGCAGTTCGTCTGGCTGCGCACCGCCTCCCCGCTGCCCGCCGGGGACCGGCTGCTGCACGTCTGCGCGCTCACCTACCTCTCGGACCTCACGCTGGCCTCGACGGCCGGGCTGCACGTCCAGCCGAACTTCTTCCAGCGCACCGAGCCGCCCCGGCTGATCATGGCCTCGCTGGACCACGCGATGTGGTTCCACCGCCCGTTCCGGGCCGACGAGTGGCTGCTGTTCGCCCAGCGCAGCCCCTCCTCCTCGGACGGCCGGGGGCTGTCGCTCGGCGAGTTCTACGACCGGGACGGCCGGCTGGTCGCCTCCGCCGTCCAGGAGGCCCTGATCCGCGACCGGGCGACCCGGCCCCGCTGACCCGGCCGGCCACCACCCGCTCCGGCGGGCGGGCGACCAGCGGGCGGTGGACGGCGGGCGGTGGACGGCGGGCGAACGCGGAGCGACCGGTCGGCGTCATACTCCTGAGCGGTTCCGAGCCGTATCATGGTGCGGGTGACCAAGGTTGACCTGTCACCACGACCGGTGGAGGCGATGTCTCCACGTCAGCTCGAACGCCGCGAGTCCCTGATCGCGGCCGCGCTCGCCCTGGTGAACGAGATCGGTGTCGAGCGGCTGCAGATGAAGCAGGTCTGCGAGCGGTCCGGAGTCGCCCTCGGGACGGCGTACCGCTACTTCTCCTCCAAGGACCACCTGCTGGCCGCGGCCATCGCCGAGTGGCACCGGCTGCTGCTGGCCGACCTGGTGGCGGAGCTGCGCGGACCGCGGGCCGGACTGGGGGCCACCGACCGGGTGGTGCGCTTCGTGCGCGGAGGCATGCGCGCCTATCAGCGCCAGCCCGAACTGGCCCGGCTCCGGGTGGCCGTCGCCGCCTCCACCGACCCCTTCGCCAGCGAGGCGCTGCAGGGCATGGCGCGGGCCGACAGCACGGCACTCCAGGCGGTGATGGCCGAGGTACCGGCCGCCGCCAGCGATCTGGTGCGGCACATCGTCGGCCACTCCTGGCAGGGCGAGCTGACCGCCTGGGTGACCGGCCGCACCACGCTCGGCGACGCCCGACGGCGACTGGAGGACGTGGTGCGGCTGGTGCTGACGCCGTACGAGACGCCGTACCCGGCACCGTACGAGGTCCGGCCCACCGCCTGACGCGCGCCGGGGGCGGCGGTCACCGGGTGGACCAGCCACCCGGCCGACCGGCCGGCTCGGGCGACACCCCCTACGAGCCGGACGCGCCCTCGCTCGACGAGCCGGCGGACCGTCTGGTCGCGACCGCCGTCGAGGAGGGCCTGGACGCCTTCGACCTGGCCGGCTACTCGCTCGGCGCCGCGGTCGCCGTCCGGGCGGGCGTTCGCCCGGACATGCGCATCGGAGAACTCGCCCGCCTGACCGGGGTGTCCGCCCGCCTGCGTACGCCGCCGCGCGCCGACCGGGCCCGCCCTGACGACCCGTCTGCTCGGCCGTCCTCGGCGTGCCCTCCACCCGCTCCGCTCGACGACTGGACATAGTACGACATGTATCCATTTTTCGATGGTGTCGCCGACCGTCCAGTACGCCAGGAGAGGGACCCTCATGAGCAGTCAGCCACCAGGCCCTGACGAACCCGCCGCGACCCTCCCGGTCGACCGGATCGTGTTCGGCGTCAGTGCCGTCCTGGTGCTGGGGGTGGTCGCCTGGGGCGTCTTCGCCGAGGACTCGCTCGGCCGGACGTCCGACACCGCGCTCGGCTGGGTGCTGCACAACTTCGGCTGGCTGTTCGTGGTCGCCGCCGACGTCTTCCTGGTCCTCACCGTCCTGCTCGCGTTCAGCCGCTTCGGCCGGATCCGGCTCGGCCGCGACGACGACGAGCCGGAGTTCTCCACCCTCGCCTGGGTCGCGATGATGTTCAGCGCCGGCATGGGCATCGGTCTGATGTTCTACGGCGTCGGCGAGCCGCTCCAGCTCTACGCCGCCCCGCAGCCCGGTTCCGGCCTGGAGCCGCAGAGCCCGGCCGCCGCCCAGCAGGCCCTGGAGTTCTCGCTCTTCCACTGGACCCTGCACCCCTGGGCGATCTACGCGGTCGGCGGCCTGGCACTCGCCTACACCACCTTCCGCAAGGGCCGGGGCAACCGGATCTCCGCCGCCTTCGTGCCGCTGATCGGGCAGCGCGGCGCGAACGGCTGGCCCGGCCGGGCGATCGACCTGCTCGCGGTGTTCGCCACCGTCTTCGGCTCCGCGACCAGCCTCGGCCTGGGCGCCCTCCAGGTGGCGGACGGCCTCGGCTTCATCTCCTCGGTCGAGAACACCGAGCGCACCCAGCTGGTCATCATCGGCTCGCTGACCGCCGCCTTCGTCCTCTCCGCCTTCTCCGGCGTGCACAAGGGCGTCAAGTGGCTCTCCACCTCCAACGTCGTCCTGGCCTCGCTGATCATGCTCTTCGTCTTCGTGTTCGGCCCGACCGTCTTCGTGCTGGACGCCATCCCGTCCACCGTCGGCGGCTACCTGTCCGACCTGCTCGTGATGTCGAGCCAGACCGGCGCGTTCACCGACGAGGGCTGGCTCGGCTCCTGGACGATCTTCTACTGGGCCTGGTGGCTCTCCTGGGCACCGTTCGTCGGCACCTTCATCGCGCGGATCTCCCGCGGCCGGACCATCCGACAGTTCCTCACCGGCGTGCTGCTGGTCCCCAGCGGGGCGACGGTGGTCTGGTTCTGCGTGATGGGCGGGACGGCGATCCGGCTGAACTCCACCGGCGAGGCCGACCTGGTGGCCACCATCCCGCAGGGGGCCGAGGCGTCGCTGTTCGAGATGCTGCGCTCGCTCCCGCTCGGCTCGGTGACCAGCGTGATCGCGGTGCTGCTGGTGATGACCTTCTTCATCACCAGCGCCGACTCCGCCTCGCTCGTGCTCGGCTCGCTGTCCAGCCGCGGCTCCCTGCACCCGCGCACCTGGCTGGTGGTGGTCTGGGGCGTCCTGATGGGCGGCGTGGCCGCCGCGCTGCTGCTCGCCGGCGGACTCACCGCGCTGCAGAACGCCACCATCCTGGTCGCGCTGCCGTTCGTGGTGGTGATGCTGCTGCTCTGCCTCGCCCTGGTGAAGGAGCTGCGGGAGGACCCGGCGGCCGGCCCCTCGCGGTTCCACGCCGCGCACGGCCTTCGGGACGCCGTCCGGGTCGCCGTCGGCGAGGCGATGGCCGACGCCCGGCGGGGCCCCCGACCGCCCTCCGGGTGAACCCCCCGCACACCGGCCGCCCTCCAGGTGAACCCCCGGCACACCGGCCGCCCCACCCGCCCCGGGGTGGGGCCCTCGCCCGGAGGCCCCGTCGGCACGAACCGACGCCCAGCCCCCATCCGGACTTCACCCGCGCGTACCACTCGTTCACGCCGCACTGGAACGCTCTCTGTCATGAACGCCAACCCTCCGGCGACCCTCCAGGAACCGCGCTTCCCGCTCCCCCAGCGCCACCGCCGCTTCCTGGCCTGTGCCGCCGTTCTCGCCTCCGTCGCCCTCGGCACCCTCGGCGTCGGAGCCACCGTCGAAACCGTCCAGCACGGCCCGCTCACGACGGCCACCGCCAGACGCTGACCCGCCGGCCCCGGCGGCGCGCCGGTGCGGCCGACGCCTCCTGACCCCCCTCGGCACCGTGATCCGGCCCCCGGACGCGGTGCTCCCGTCTTTCCGGAGCCGTTCCTCGCCCCCGCCGGGGCCGGCCCGGCGGAGCGTTCAGGCCCGCTGCTCCGCCCGGGGACCGCCGGGCGCGGGGACCGCGACCGGAACCTCCCGACGCGAGTGCCGGCCCGTCCCGGGGACGGGGAGCAGATCGGGCGCGGGCGCGAAGCGGGCGGCGGGGGCGCGGAGCAGCCAGCCCGGCGGGCGGGTGCCGCGGGGCGTGGGGAGGATCAGGCCCATCCGGTGCAGCAGGTCGAGCGCGTCACGGCGCAGCGCGGTGCGGTCGGCCAGGTAGTCGCGGCGCCGGTCGACCGGCAGGCCGTAGTCGTCCGCGATGTCCCCGAGGACACCGTCTATCAGCGCGTCCGGGATGGGGACGTCCGTGCCGATGGCCTCGCCGGGCAGCGGGCGGACTTCCTCGACCAGGCGCTCGACCAGCAGCAGGGCGGCCTGGGCGAGGGCGTCGGCGCCGGGCAGGGCGAGGTCGGTGAGCTCGTCGGCGGGGTCGAGCAGGGCGACGCCCTCCGCCCGTGGTTCGGCCTCCAGGCCGAGGAACTCGGCGAGCGCGGCCGGGCCGGTCCGGTGGTGGCGGTCGAGCCAGTCGCGCTGGTCCTCGGGCAGGTCCGCGGCCAGCACGGCCGGGGTCTCGGCGAGCCGTCGGCGGACGGCGGTACCGGGATCGGCCTCGGCGGCGCGGCGGATCAGGTCGGCGGCGTCGTCGGCCAGCCCGGGCGGCCCGGCGGGCACGGCACGGGCGAGCTCCCGGTCGACCGTCAGGAGGACGCCGCCCTCGGCCGGGTCGGCGGGTATCCCGTCGAGCACCTGCCACTCGGCCAGCACGGCGAGGGCCATGGCGAGGTCGGCGGGCGCGGCGGCCGGCCCGGGGGCGGCGGCCCGCATCCGCGCCAGCAGCTGCCCGAACGGGAGTCGCTCGGGGGCGTCCACCAGCAGGGCCAGCGCGAGGGCGAGCTGGGCGTAGCCGCCGGGGGTGAACGGGGCTCCGGTGCCGGGGTGTTCGAGGCGCCGGGCCGCGCCGGGGCCCAGCCCGGCCTTGCAGAGCCGGGCGTGCCAGGGGCCGACCACCAGGCGGTACCCGAGCAGGGTGTCGAACTGCCCGGTCAGCCAGTCCCGGTGACGGCGGATCAGCGGGAACCCGTCGGCATGCGGTCCGGAGGCCGTGACCAGCGGATGGGCGAGCAGCAGCCGGGCCGCGATCCGGCGCTCGGCGGCGGCGGAACGATCCTGCGCAGCGGCGGCCGAACGGACCGGCTCGGGCTTGCGGTGCTTACCGGGCGGGCCCGGCTTGACGCCTGAGCGGACGGCGGGCAGCGCCCCTTCGTCCGGGCGGGCCCGGCGCTGGCGCCGCGCCGGCCTCGGCTCGCGCGCCCGGAGCGCGGCGGGGGCGTACGCGGTGGGGCCGTGCCACCAGCTGACGGCCGCGTCGCCCGCTCCCGGCTCCGGGCCGGCCGCCGGCTCGGCGGGAACGCCGAAGTGGCGGGCGGGGTACAGGCCGAAGGAGGCGACGCACAGGTCGTCGGCGGTGCCGGGATCGGCCTCGGCGAACCAGCGCGCGAGCCTGAGCAGTCCCGGATCGGGCGAGAGCGGGGCGGGGGCGGGCTCCTGCGGAGCGTCAGGACCGGCTTCGCGTACGACGACGACGGCGACGGTGGTGCTCTGCCCCGCCCCGCCCGTGCGCCCGTCCGACGTGCCGCCGGCCACCCGCGTGGTGCCGGCCGCGTACTCCTGCTGCTCCATGTCGTGGACCAGACTAGACGGTGGGCGCGGCCGTCGGTGGCAGCAACCGGACCTCGCCGGGAATTGGCCGACGCCCTGCCGGCCGGACCGCCCCCGGCACCGGCCGCCGGACGGTCCACCCGCCCCGTGCGGCCCGTCCACCCGCCCCGCCCGGCCGGTGCACCCCGGGCTACGCGCGGGTAACATGCCCTTCCCCGGACGGGTCCGGTCACCTAGGGTGCGAACGGGCGGCCCGCCCGCCCAGGGCGCGGACGGACGGGCCGCCCGCCCCACCACCCGGAGGACACCGCCGCATGAGCATCCGTACGACCACCCGCGCCGTCCTCGGCGGGCGCCTGCGCGCCACCACCGGCCTGCTCACCGGCTTCGCCGCCACCTCGGCGGCCCACCTGGGCGCGATCCTCACCGACACCTCCGCCCTGCGGCACGCCACCAAGCCGGCCCTGATGCCGCTGCTGGCCGCGCACAGCGTCACGGCGGCCGCCGCGGCCGCGCAGGAGGCGCCGAAGCTGCTGGCACCGGCGCTGCTGCTGAGCGGCGGCGGGGACGTCCTGCTCCAGCTCGGCGACGACACCGCGTTCCTGGCCGGCATGGGCTCCTTCGCGGCGGCGCACGTCTGCTACGTGACGATGTTCGTCCGCCAGGGGGCGCTGACGGACCGGCGGCGGGCCCTGGTGGTCGCGGCCGCGTACGCGACGGCCTGGGCGGTGACGGTGGGGCAGCTCTGGCCGGACCTCGGGGACCTCCAGGTCCCGGTCGCCGGGTACAGCCTGCTGCTCGCCTCGACCGCCGTCACCTCGGCCGGGCTGGGCTGGCGGACCGGCGTGGGCGGGGCTCTCTTCCTGCTCTCCGACACCCTGATCGCCACCAAGCTGGCGAAGTGGCGCGAGCTGCCGGGGCATCAGTTCTGGATCATGGCGACGTACATCCTGGCCCAGTACCTGCTGGCCACCGGGCTGCTCCGGGCCTCGGAGGCGCCGCGGCCGCCCCAGGAGGCCCGCGCGTCCACGGCCTCCGGGACCACCGGGGAGCTCGGGGCCGTGACGGTCTGAGACACGCCGGTGCCGCCGGGCCGGGGGGGGCGGCGGGCCCCGGGGGGGGGCGGGGGGCGCCGGGGCGCGCGGCCGGCAGGCGGGCCCCGCCCCCGCGCGGCG
>NZ_JBHYYB010000002.1:49161-169295 GCF_042752535.1 Kitasatospora sp. NPDC059327
CGCGGGCGCGGGGGCGGGGGCGGGGGGGGGGGGGGCGGCGGGCCCGTGGGGTGCCGGGGCCGCCGGCGCCGCCGCGCCCCCCCCGGGGGGGGCGGGGGGCCGCGGGTTCCCCCCACCGGCGGCGGCCCCGGCGCGGGCGGGCCCGCCCCCACCGGGGGTCGGACGTGGGGCGCCGTGCCGCGCGGCCGTCAGGCGGACCCGGCGCCGGCGCGTCGCCGCAGCAGCCAGAAGCCGCCGACACCGCCGACCACCAGCGCCGCGCCGCCCACCAGCTCGGCGGGGTCGGCCGCGACCGAGCCGCCCAGGCCGGTCTGGACGGCGCCGTGCGGGGCGACCTGCTGGCTGCCCGCACCGGACTGACCGAGCGAGCCGGCCCACTCCCCCGCCGCCTTGCCCCACTCGCCGAGGCTCCCGGCGGGCGAGGAGGATCCGGAGGTGGCGGCGACGGTGGTCACCGTGACGGTGGTCGAGAAGGCGCCGCCGTCGGGGCAGGTGCCGTCGACCTTGCTGTCACCGGCGGACTTGCCCGCCAGCCGGGCGGAGCCGGTGTGCCGGCCGTCCGAGCCCAGGGTGAGGGTGGCCGGGCCGCCCTCGAAGGCCGGGGAACTCGCGGTGATGGTCTTGGCGGTGGGTTTGTCGGACTTCTCACAGGAGACCGTGACCGTCACGGTCTGGCCCGGTGCGGCCTGGGACGGGCTGACCGTGGCCGCGCCGTCCTTGGCCAGCGCGAGGGGGGCCGTCAGGCCGGTCAGCACCGTCGCGCCGATCAGGGCGGCGGCGGCCGTACGCGTGGGGCGCATACCGGAACCTCCGGGATTCTCGGGCGCAGCCGGGGACTCCGAAGTCCTCGTGAGCGAACAACTACACCCAGTCATTCACCGACGGTAGGCACACACCGGGCGCCCGGCCACCGCTCTGGACCGTTCGGGCGAGCCCCCGCTACCGGGCGTGACGCCGGGCCCGGTCGGCCCGGTCGGGCTCAGAGGTCCAGATCGACCACGACCGGGGCGTGGTCCGACGTGCCCTTGCCCTTGCGGGCCTCGCGGTCCACGAAGCTGTCCGTGACGGCGTCGGCGAAGGGCTTGTTGGCGTAGGTGAGGTCGATCCGCATGCCCCGGTTCTTCGGGAAGGCCAACTGCCGGTAGTCCCAGTAGGTGTAGGGGCGGTCGTACTTCAGCGGACGGGGCACGACGTCCTGCAGACCGGCCTCGCCGAGGGCGGCGAGGGCGGCGCGCTCGGCCGGGGTGACGTGCGTCAGGCCCTCGAAGGCCGCCACGTCGAAGACGTCCTCGTCGGTCGGGGCGATGTTGAAGTCCCCGAGGACGGCGAAGGGGCGCTCACCCGCGGCGTCCTCCAGCGAGGCCCGGCGCAGCGCGTCCAGCCACTCCAGCTTGTAGCGGTAGTGGGCGTGGTCCACCTCGCGGCCGTTGGGCACGTAGACCGACCAGACCCGGACCGGGCCGCAGGTCGCGGCGACGGCACGCGGCTCGACGTCCGGCAGCAGGGCGTCGTCGGCGAGGTAGCCGGGCTGGTCGGGGAGGTCGCGCACGACGTCCTCCAGGCCGATCCGGGAGACGATCGCCACACCGTTCCACCGGCCGGTGCCGTGCGCGGCGGTCTCGTAGCCGAGCTCGCGGACCGGCTCGTGGGGGAAGGCGTCGGTGGAGCACTTGAGCTCCTGGAGGCAGAGCACGTCCGGCTTGGCGCTCTCCAGCCATTCCAGCAGCTTGGGCAGCCGCGCGGTGACGGAGTTGATGTTCCAGGTGGCGATGCGGACGGTCACGGCGGGCGGCCTTCCCGGTGGTACGGACGAGGGTGGGCGCCCGGCAGGACGCCCACCCCGAATCTACCGCCCGGCACCGACAGGCCCGGGGGGCCGCCGCGACCGGGCCGCGGCGGCCGCCCTACGGCGCGGGGCGCACCACCGCCGCCGAGCCGCCGCCGCGGCGCACCGGCTCGGCGGCCGCGACCCAGCGGCCGTCCGGCAGCCGTTCGACACCGGTCGCGGCGCCGATCTCGGGCGTACTGGTGAAGACCTGGCCGAGCGCCTCCAGCCGGGCGCGTTCGGGCAGGGCCAGGAAGGCCGGCTCGGCCTGGGTGGCCGCCGTGTTGCGCTGGCTGGCGCGCGGCACGGCGATCGCCTGTTCCAGGCTCAGGCCCCGGTCCAGGCGCCCGAGCAGGACCTGGAGCGTGGTGGTGATGATGGTCGCACCGCCGGGCGAGCCGGCCGCCAGCACGGGCTCGCCGTCGCGCAGCACGATGGTCGGCGAGAGCGAGGAGCGCGGGCGCTTGCCCGGTCCGGGCAGGTTGGGGTCGGGCACCCCGGGGGTCAGCGGGGTGAAGCTGAAGTCGGTCAGCTCGTTGTTGAGCAGGAAGCCCCGGCCGGGGACGGTGATGCCGCTGCCGCCGGTCTGCTCCAGGGTGAGGGTGTACGAGACGACGTTGCCCCAGCGGTCGGCCACGGTCAGGTGGCTGGTGCTCAGGCCCTCGTAGGGCTCGGGCTGGACCGCGCCGGCGTTCGCGCAGTCGGCCGGGTGGCGCGGGTCGCCGGGGGCGAGCGGGCTGGTGAGCGCCCGGTCGGGGCTGATCAGGCAGGCCCGGGAGGCGACGTACCGCGGCGAGAGCAGTTCCTTGGTCGGCACGTCGTTGAAGGCCGGGTCGCCGACCCAGCGGTTGCGGTCGGCGAAGGAGATCCGGGAGGCCTCCAGGAAGTGGTGGTAGTACTGCGTGCCGTCGTACCGGGCGACGTCGCCGTCCTCCAGGATGCCGAGCGCCTCGCCGACGGTGGTGCCGCCGGAGCTGGACGGGGCGATCGAGTAGAGGTCGTAGTCGCGGTAGGCGACGTGGGTGGGCTGCTGGCGGCGGACCTGGTAGGCGGCCAGGTCGGCGGCATCCACCTGGCCGGGGCGGGCGTTGCGGCCGGCGGCGGGGTCGACCGGCGGGTGCTGGATGGTCCGGACGATGTCGGCGCCGAGGTCGCCGCGGTAGAGCGCGGCGGTGCCCTCCGCGCCCAGCTGCCGGTAGGTGGCCGCGAGCTCGGGGTTGCGGAAGGTGGAGCCGACGACGGGGAGCTTGCCGCCGGGCAGGAAGAGCTTCGCCGTGGCGGGGAAGTCCTTGAACCGGTCCTGGTTGAGCGCGGTCTGGTCCTGGAAGGTCTGGTCGACGGCGAAGCCCTGCTCGGCGATCCGCTGGGCGGGCTTCAGGGCGTCGGCGAAGGAGCGCTTGCCCCACTGCCGCACCGCCGTCTCCCAGGTCGCCGGGGAGCCGGGCACGCCGATCGACAGCCCGCTGGTGACGGCGTCCGCGAAGGGCAGCGGCTTGCCGCCCTCCAGGAAGAGCGACGCGTCGGCCTTGCGGGAGGCCGTCTCGCGGCCGTCGATGGTGTGCACCCGGCCGGTGTCGTGGTCGTAGTAGACGAAGTACCCGCCGCCGCCGATGCCGGCCGAGTACGGCTCGGTGACGCCGAGCGCCGCCGCGACGGCGACGGCGGCGTCCACCGCGTTCCCGCCCTTGCGCAGCACCTCGATCCCGGCGGCCGTGGCGTCGGCGTCCACACTGGCGACCGCGCCGCCCCAGCCCACCGCCTCGGGCACCTTGGGCGGTGGGGCGGCCGCCCCGGCCGGCCCGGCCGTGGCACAGACCAGAGCGGTGGCAAGCAGGAGCGGCGGGGCGATTCGGGCCAGAGCTCTCATCCGGAGGCCTCCTGAGTCGACGTCAACTCCGTTGTTTCACAGGAGGCATGGCCCGGACAACAGGGCACCTCGGCTACCAACGGGTAGTTGACGTACGGCCCGGGGGGGGGGGCTACGGCACCGCCCGCTCCACCCGGCGGCGCTTGATGGTGCGGAAGCGGCGGGCGACCTGGCGGGCGAGGTCGGCCGCGCCGACCAGTCCCGCCTCGTTGCCGAGGGCCGCGTGCGCGATCGCGGCCTCGGGCCGGAAGCCGCGGCCGGTGAGGGTGCGCCGGAAGGCGTCCCGGGCCGGGGTGAGGAGGAGGTCACCGGCCTCGGAGACACCGCCGCCGATCACGAACCGGCCCGGATCGAGGGCGGCCGCGAGGTTGGCGATGCCGACCCCGAGCCAGGTGCCCACCTCGTAGAGCAGCTCGGTGGCGGTCGGATCGCCGTCCCGGGCGGCCTCGGTGACCAGCGGACCGGTGATGCCCTCGACCGCGCCGCCGGCCAGCGCCAGCAGCGGCTGGACCACCGGCGACTCCTCGGCGACCAGCTCGCGCGCGTCGCGCACCAGCGCGTTGCCGGAGGAGTACTGCTCCCAGCAGCCCCGGTTGCCGCACGGGCAGCGGTGGCCGCCGGGCACCACCTGCATGTGCCCGAACTCCCCCGCCAGCCCGTACTTGCCCCGGTCGACGTAGCCGTCGCGGACGACGGCTCCGCCGATGCCGGTGCCGAGGGTGAGCATCACCATGAGGTCCTCGCCGCGCCCGGCCCCGAACCGCCACTCGGCCCAGGCCGCCGCGTTGGCGTCGTTCTCGACGATCACCGGGAACCGCAGCCGCTCGCTGAGCGCCTGCTGGAGGGGCTCGTTGCGCCAGTTCAGGTGCGGGGCGAAGAGCACCCGGGAGCGCTCGGCGTCGACCCAGCCGGCCGCGCCGATGCCCACCGCGTGGACGTCGTGCCGGTCGGCGAGTTCGAGCACCAGCTCCACGATGACGTCCTCGACGACCCGGGGGCTCTTGCTCTTGTCGGGCGTGTCGGTGCGCAGCTTCTCCAGCACCTTGCCCTCGCCGTCCACCACGCCCGCGACCACCTTGGTGCCGCCGATGTCGACGCCGATGGTGGGCAGCCGCAGGAGGCCCGCGGGCAGGGCCCGGCGGCGGCGCTCGGCGCGCGGCCCGAGACCGAGCAGGCTGGGCAGGACCGGGGGCCGGGTGGCGGTGTTGGGGCTGGTCACGGCTGCGGACGCTCCTCACGGGAATCAGCGGGGTCATCGGGATCAGCGGGGCCGTCGGGATCACGGGGGCCACGGGCGCCGGGGGCGCCGATGCCGGGGGCGTCGGTGCCGGGGCGGGCCAGCTCGTGCGAGAGCTCGGCGAGGTCGGAGCCGCCGGCCATCTCGGTGGTGAGCTGTTCGAGACCGATCTCCGCCCGCGGGTGGCTGCCGGCCGTCCGGCCCCGCTTGAGCAGGGTGAAGTGGTCGCCGACCAGGTAGGCGTGGTGCGGGTTGTGGGTGATCAGCACCACCCCGAGGCCGGCGTCGCGGGCGGCGGTCACGTACTTGAGCACCACCCCCGACTGCTTGACGCCGAGCGCGGCCGTCGGCTCGTCCAGGATCAGCACCTCGGCGCCGAAGTGGACGGCCCGGGCGATCGCCACGCACTGGCGCTGGCCGCCGGAGAGGGTGCCGATCGGACGGTCGACGTCGTGCAGGTCGATGCCCATCCGGGCGAGCGCCTCCCGCGTGGTGGCGCGCATCCCCGCGGCGTCCAGGCGCAGCCCGCCCCAGCGCCGGTGGCCCTGCTCGGAGCCGAGGAAGAAGTTCCGCCAGACCGGCATCAGCGGGACGACCGCGAGGTCCTGGTAGACGGTGGCGATGCCGCGGTCCAGCGCCTCGCGCGGGGATCCGAACCGGACCTCCTCGCCGCCGACGGTGAAGCGGCCCTCGTCGTGCTGGTGCAGCCCGGCGATGATCTTGATCAGGGTGGACTTGCCGGCGCCGTTGTCGCCGAGCACGCAGCTGATCTCACCGGCCCGCAGGGTGAGCGAGACGTCCTGGAGCGCGCGGACGGTGCCGTAGGTCTTGCCGACGCCTTCGAGGCGGAGCAGCTCGGTCATCGGGGCCCCCGTTCGGCGCGGCGCTTGACCCAGGTGTTCAGCAGGGCGGCGAGCAACAGCATCGCCCCGAGGAAGAACTTGAACCAGTCGGGGTTCCACTGGGCGTAGATGATGCCCTTGCTCGCCATGCCGAAGATCAGCGCGCCGAGCGCGGAGCCGACCACCGAGCCGTAGCCGCCGGTGATCAGGCAGCCGCCGATGACGGCCGCCACGATGTAGATCAGCTCGTTGCCGACGCCCTCGCCGGACTGCACGGTGTCGAAGGAGAAGAGCAGGTGCTGGCCGAGCACCCAGGCGCCGAAGCCGACCCCGAGGTAGAGCACGGTCTTGGTCCGGGCGACGGGCACGCCGACCGCCCGTGCCGCGGCCGCGTCGCCGCCGACCGCGAAGATCCAGTTGCCGAAGCGGGTCCGCAGCAGCACCCAGCTGCCGACCAGCAGCAGGCCGAGCCACCACCAGACGGTGGCCTTGACGGTCAGTCCGCCGACGGTGACCTCGGAGGCGAACAGCCGGCGGCAGGCCTCGAAGCCCTCCATGTCGGAGATCGGCTTGGTCGAGACGGTGCCGGAGACCAGCTTGGTGACCCCGAGGTTGGCCCCGGTGAGCATCAGGAAGGTGCCCAGGGTGACGATGAAGCTGGGCAGCTTCGTCCGGCTGAGCATCCAGCCGTTGAAGCCGCCGACCGCCAGCGTCACCAGCAGCGAGACCAGCACTCCGACCCAGGTCACCGCGGTGAGCTGGTAGGAGACCATCGACGAGGTCAGCGCGGCGGTGGTGACGAGCACCCCGGCCGACAGGTCGAACTCGCCGCCGATCATCAGCAGCGAGACCGGGACGGCCATGATCCCGATGGTGGAGGCCGCGTACAGCACGGTGCCCAGCGAGGAGACCCGCAGGAACGGTTCGGCGGTGGCGGCGAAGACCAGGAAGACCGCGACGGCGGCGATCAGCGCGCCCAGCTCCGGCCGGGCGAGCAGCCGTCGCAGGGCCGCCGGGCGCTCCTGGACGAGGAGGTCGGTGGTGCTCAACGCGTCCCCCTGGCGACGTACTCGGCGAGCGCGTCGGCGTCGTCCCGGGTGAGGATCTGCGGACCGGTCAGCACGGGCTTGCCACCGCCGAGCATGTCCAGGTTGGAGCGGTAGAGCCAGAGCAGGTCGACGCCCTCGTAGCCCTGGAGGTACGGCTGCTGGTCGACCGCGAAGCCGACGGTGCCGGACTTGAGGCCGGCCACCACCTGGGTGCCCAGGTCGAAGGTGTCGAGCTCGACGGGGCGGCGGGCGTCCTGGATGGCCTGCAGCCCGGTGGCGGCCATCGGGCCGGAGAGCGTGAGCACGGTGTCGATGGCCGGGTCGGCCTGCAGCTTGGCGGAGACGGCGGCCCGCGCGTCGGGCATGTTGACGCCGTCCACGTAGAGCACCTGGAAGCCGCCGCCGGCCTTGGTCTGGGCGCCGGAGCAGCGCTGCTCCTGACCGACGTTGCCCTGCTCGTGGATCACGCACAGGACGTTCTTGCGGCCGCGGGTGGCGAGCTCGGCACCGGCCGCCTGGCCGGCGGTGGACTCGTCCTGGCCGATGTGGGTCAGCGCGCCGAACCGGGCGGAGTACTCCTGGCCGGAGTTGACGGTGATCACCGGGATGCCGGCCGCCCTGGCCTTGCCGAGCACGTCGGCGAGCGCCTCCCCCTTGGCGAGGGTGACCAGCAGGCCGTCGACCTTCTGGTCGATGGCGGCCTGGACGAGCTGGACCTGGTTCTGGGTCTGCGCGTCGTTGGAGTACAGGAAGGTGATGTTGTCCTTGGCGGCGGCCTGCTCGGCGCCCTTGCGCACGGTGTCCCAGAAGGCGTCGCCGGCGCCGGCGTGGGTCACCATGGCGATCTTCCAGCGCGGAGTGGTGACGGCACCGCCACCGGCGGCCGCGGCCCGGTCGCGGGCCTGCTCGGCGCGGAGGCCTCCGGTGCTGCTGCAGCCGGCCACGGCGGCGAGTACGGCGAGGGCGGCGCAGGCGGGCCAGAACCGGCGGGAAGGGCGAAAGCGGGTTGTGCTCATCCCTATAGTCTCGCTGCCCGCCGCACGGGCGATTGCACCGCCTCGCCCGCCGCCCGGGTCCGTCCGGGCGGTATCGTGCCCTCCCGGGCCATTCCTGGGAGTCCGCTGGGCGCACCGTCCGGACGGGGGCCGCCAGGGTGGCAGACTGGGACGGGCCCGGAAAGGGAGCACCGCGGAAACGTGATGTTCCTCTCAGGTTCCATCCAGATTCGGACGGCAACCGATCCCGCGTTCCCGGCCGTCTGATGCCATTGGAGCGCGTTCCGGGCGAGTGGGGCCCCGGACGGCTTTGAACCCGGATACGAGAACTTGATGCAACTGACAGGCACGCCATTCCTCATCTGCACGATCATCCTCGTGCCGATCTCCATCGCGGTGGCCTTGCTGCTCTGGGGCAGGGTGCGCGGACCGGAACCGGTGCGGATCCTGTCCAGGCTTGCCATGATCGTCTTTTGCCAGATCACCGCTGTGACGACGGTCTTCGTCATGGTCAACAACGCCAACCTGATCTACGGCAACTGGGACGACCTGCTCGGCACCGGGAACCACGTCCGGGCGGTACCGCCCGTGCCGCCGGCCGACGGGGGCAACGGGGCGGGCGGGGAGCGGGCCGGCGGCGACGCCGCCAAGCAGCCGCCCAAGGTCCAGCAGCAGTTCCGCGGCGTGGACGACCCGAAGGTGCCCAACGACGTCCAGAAGACCGACCTCAAGGGGCAGCTGTCGGGCGTGGACGGCGAGGTGCTGGTCTGGCTGCCGCCGCAGTACCACGACCCCGCGTTCAAGGACAAGAAGTTCCCGGTCGTCGAGCTGATCCCGGGCTTCCCCGGCTCGTCCTCCACCTGGTACGGCACCCTCAAGGTCTCCGAGCAGCTGAAGCCGCTGATGCAGGAGGGCAAGGTGGCACCGTTCATCCTGGTCTCGCCGCGCACCCTGCTGCTGGGCAACAGCACGGACGCCGGCTGCACCGACGTGCCCGGCAAGGTCAACGCCGACACCTGGCTGACCCGTGACGTCCCGCAGATGGTGCTGGACAACTTCCGTGCCGAGCCGTCGCCCGACCGCTGGGCGGTCGCCGGGTACTCGGCCGGCGCCCACTGCGCCACCAAGCTGTCCCTGGCCCACCCCAACCGCTACCGCGCCGGCATCAGCCTCTCCGGCTACAACGACCCGGCGACCGAGAAGGACTCGCTGGTCGGCAAGGACGCCAAGCTGCGCGAGGCGAACAACCCGGTCACCATCGTGCGGACCGCCGCCCAGCCGCCCAAGGTCGCCCTGTACATCAGCGGCAACAAGGGCGACGGCTACGAGGACGGCCAGGCGATCGCCGCCGTCGCGAAGGCCCCGACCACCGTCCAGGTCCAGGAGACCACCGGGCCGCACTCCAGCGACGTCTGGAAGAACATGGTGCCGGGCGTCTTCCAGTGGCTCACCTCGATCATCCCCGCCCAGCCGTAGCCGGGCCGCACCGTCCGACCGGGCCCGCCGCGGCCGCCGGTGGCGTCGCGGCGGGCCCGGTCGCGTCGGCTCAGGCCAGTTCGAGGGCCAGGTAGAAGTCGACCCGGTCCTCCAGCCGGGAGAGGTCCCGGCCGGTCAGCTCCTCGATCCGGCCGATCCGGTAACGCAGCGTGTTGACGTGCACGTGCAACTGGGCGGCGCAGCGGGTCCACGAGCCGTCCGACCGCAGGAACGCCTCCAGGGTGCGGACCAGGTCCGCCTGGTGCTCGATGTCGTACGCGATCACCTTGTCCAGCAGCCGGCTGCGGAAGGCCCGGCGGACCTCGTCGGGGACGGCGGCCAGCAGCAGCACGTGCGAGGCCAGCTCCTCCGGGCCGGCCACGCAGACCCGGCCGACCCGGGCGGCGGCGATCCGGCGGGCGTGCCGGGCCTCCTCCAGGGCGCCGCGCAGGCCGCCCGCCTCGGGGGCGGGGGCCGAGACGCCGAGGGTGATCCGGCCCTCCGAGCCGAGACCGGCCTCCAGCGGGGCGAGCAGCTCCCGCAGCGTGTCGGCGGGCACCGCGCTGTCCAGCGCGGGCAGCACCACGACGGCGCCGCTGCCGGCCCCGGCGACCAGCGCGCGGTCGGTGACGCCGTTGAGAGCTTCCTCCAGGATCGAGCGCACCGCGCCCTCGGGCAGGCCGGTGCCGTCGGCGCTGAGGACCAGCCAGGAGCCGTCCGGCGCCTGCGGCTTGGGCTCGGGGCTCTCGTAGCGGGCGGCCATCGCGGAGGAGGCGTACAGCGTACGGCTGATCTCGCCCTGGTCGGCGTCGCGCTGGAGCAGGGTCAGCACCTCGTCGGCGAGGCGGCGGCGCAACCGGCGGCCCTCGTCTCGCCGCTGACGCTCCGCGGCGACCAACCGGGCCAGGTTCTCGGCGAGTTGCTGGCGCTTGGTGGTCCATTCGGTGACGTCGCCGGCCACCGCGAGGACCCAGTCGGCGAGCGGCGCCTGGACGTCGACGACGGCCGGCGCGGGCAGCAGCGAGTAGGCGCCGGTGGCCAGCCGCGCCCGGTGCGGGGGCCGGCGGCGCTGGCGCTGGGCGCCGAGGTGGGCGCGGACCAGTTGGTCGCGGTCCTCGGCCGAGAGCCGGTCGACCGGGCCGGCGATCACCGCGCCGGTCGGGGTGAGCACCCAGCAGTCGAGATCGAGGTCGCCGCCGAGCAGGTCGAGGACGGCGTCCAGACCACCGCCGCCGGCGGCGGAGACCAGCAGGCGGTGGCGGTCGACCAGGGCGGCCAGATCGGCGGCGCGGTCGGCGGAGACCTGTCGGCCGATGAACTCGGTGACGGTGCCGAAGGCGATGTCGTCGGGTACCGCCAACAGCGGCATCCGGTGCCGGCGACACGCCTCGACGAGGTCCTCGGGGACGGGGCCGACCTCGGCCTCGCCGGCCGCGAGGGCCACCGCGCCGCCGGCCACGATGGTCCGCACGAACCGTTCGGAGTCGGCCGGCCCGGTCCGCCAGAGCATGCCGGTGAGCACCAGCTCGCCGCCGTGCAGATACCGGCCGGGGTCGTGCAGGTCCGTGGTCATGACGCCGCTGACCTGCCGGTCGAGCTCGTCCTCGGCTGCGAGCAGGCGCAGTCTCGGGGCTCCGGGGGCGAGCAGGTCGCGGACACGCATCCGGGACTCCTAACGGGCTTGGGGTGAGGGTGGGGGCCCGAGCGCGCGGTTCGGGGGGTCACAGTGTGCCCGAACATCTGTGCTCGGTGTTACGTCCCATCGGACGCCCGGATCACGGGGCCGTAGCTTGGGAATCACGACCGGATTACGGTCGTAGACAGCGCCCGGAAAACTGCTGGGCTGCGAGATTGTCCTCCTTAGAGGAACGTACAGGATGCCGGGCGGGACCACAGCCGGGGCTTCATGCCATCGGTGACTGCCAGTGGGCCCCGTCACAGCGGTTCACTGGCCACACGCCGCCGGACACACCCCGGTGACCAGGACCCGACGCGGAGGCGACGAAGCGGAGAGCGAGGTCCGAACACCGAGTTCCGGGCACTGTGCCCACCCGTCCGGCCGGCAACGACTTGAGGAGACACCCGCATGGAGTTCCTTCGGCCCGCTACCTGGGACGAGGCACTCGCGGCGAAGGCTGAGTACCCGACCGCGCTGCCCATCTCGGGCGGTACGGACGTCATGGTCGAGATGAACTTCGACGTGCACCGGCCATCCGCGATTCTCGACCTGAACCGCATCACCGAGCTGACCGAATGGTCGAACGACGGCGATGTCGTCCGGCTCGGCGCCTCCGTCCCCTACTCCCGGATCATCGACGAGCTGTCCGGCCCGCTGCCCGGCCTCGCGCTGGCGGCCCACACCGTCGGCTCGCCGCAGATCCGCAACCGCGGCGGCGTCGGCGGCAACCTCGGCGGTGCCTCCCCGGCCGGCGACGCGCACCCCGCGCTGCTGGCCGCCGGCCGCGACGTGTTCGTCGAGGCGGACTCCGTGCGCGGCACCCGGATGATCCCGATCGACGAGTTCTACGTCGGCGTCAAGCGCAACAGCCTGGCGGCCGACGAGCTGATCAGGGCCGTGCACATCCCGGTCGCGGACGGCCCGCAGCAGTTCTCGAAGATCGGCACCCGCAACGCCATGGTGATCGCGGTCTGCGCCTTCGGCTTCGCGCTGCACCCGAAGAACGGCACCGTCGGCACCGGGATCGGTTCGGCCGCCCCCACGCCGCGCCGCGCCGTCGAGGCCGAGGAGTACTTGCGGGGCGTGCTCGCCGAGCGCGGTCTGTGGGAGTCCGGCGAGCTGCTCGGCGCCGAGGTGATCCAGCGGTTCGGCGAGCTGGTGAAGGCCGCCGCCTCCCCCATCGACGACGTCCGCGGCACCGCCGACTACCGGCGGCACTCGCTGGCCGTGATGGCCCGCCGCACGCTCACCTGGACGTGGAACGACTACAGCAAGCAGATCAGGAGCGCGGCATGAGGGTCACTTTCACCGCCAACGGCAAGCCGGTCGAGGCCGACGACGTGTGGGAGGGCGAGAGCCTGCTGTACGTGCTGCGCGAGCGGGTCGGCCTCCCGGGTTCGAAGAACGCCTGCGAGCAGGGCGAGTGCGGCTCCTGCACGGTCTACCTGGACGGCGTCCCGGTCTGTTCGTGTCTGGTCGCGGCCGGCCAGGTCCAGGACCGCGAGGTCCGCACCGTCGAGGGCCTGGCCGACGAGAAGGGCGAGCTGGGCCTGGTCCAGCAGGCCTTCATCGACGCCGGCGCCGTCCAGTGCGGCTTCTGCACGCCCGGCCTGCTGGTGCAGACCGACGCGCTGCTGGCCAGGGACGCCCAGCCGAGTGACAACGACATCCGCGAGGCGCTGTCGGGCAACCTGTGCCGCTGCACCGGCTACGAGAAGATCATGGACGCGGTGCGGCTGGCTTCCGCCCGCACGTGCGCTGACAAGGCGGCTTCGGAATGAGCACTCGTACCATCCAGGGGCAGAAGAACCTCCAGAACATCAACCAGGCGTCCAAGGACGGCATCGGCGGCTCGCCGCTGCGCCCGGACGGCAACCTGAAGGTCAAGGGCGAGTTCGCGTACTCGTCCGACATGTGGCACGAGGACATGCTCTGGGGTATGGCGCTGCGCTCGCCGCACCCCCGGGCCAACATCCTCTCGGTGGACATCTCCGACGCGCTGAAGGTCCCCGGCGTGTACGCGGTGCTCACCCACGAGGACATCCCCGGCACCAAGTTCTACGGCCTGGAGATCCAGGACCAGCCTGCCCTGGCGATCGACAAGGTCCGCTACCACGGTGAGGCGATCGCGCTGGTCGCGGCCGACCACCCGGAGACGGCCCGCCGCGCGGTGAAGAAGATCAAGGTCGAGTACGAGGTGCTCACCCCGATCACCACCGAGGAGCAGTGCCTCGACCCGCAGACCCACGGCTACGTGCACGAGCCGCACGAGTTCAAGTCGCACGGGTACGACAACATCTGCCACGAGCAGCGGCTGGTCTCCGGTCTCGGCGTCACCGACGAGGTGCGGGCCCTGGCGGACGTCATCGTCAAGGGCAGCTACGAGGTCGGCATGCAGGACCAGGCCTTCCTCGGCCCGGAGTCCGGGCTGGCCGTGCCGGCCGAGGACGGCGGCATCGACCTCTACATCGCCACCCAGTGGCTGCACGTGGACCGCCAGCAGATGGCTCCCGTGCTGGGCCTGCCCGAGGAGAAGGTGCGCCTCACGCTGGCCGGTGTCGGCGGCGCCTTCGGCGGCCGCGAGGACATCTCGATGCAGATCCACGCCTGCCTGCTCGCCCAGCGCACCGGCAAGCCGGTCAAGATCGTCTACGCCCGTGACGAGTCCTTCTACGGCCACGTGCACCGCCACCCGGCGAAGATGACCTACGAGCACGGCGCCACCCGGGACGGCAAGCTGGTCTTCGCCGACTGCCGGATCGTGCTGGACGGCGGCGCGTACGCCTCCGCCTCGCCCGCCGTGGTCGGCAACGCCGCCTCGCTCGGACACGGCCCGTACGTGATCCCGAACGTCAAGATGCACGCCATCGCGCTCTACAGCAACAACCCGTCCTGCGGGGCGATGCGCGGCTTCGGCGCCGTCCAGGCCGCCTTCGGCTACGAGACGCAGATGGACCGGCTGGCCGCCGAACTGGGCATGGACCCGGTCGAGCTGCGCCAGTTGAACGCGATGTCCGAGGGCGACTTCATGCCCACCGGCCAGCAGATCGACTCGCCCGCCCCGGTCGCCGAACTGCTGCGCCGGGTCAAGGACATGCCGCTCCCGCCGCCGCTGGACACCGAGCACCTGGACGTCCGCCAGCTGCCCGGCGCGCTCTCCAACACCTCGCACGGCGAGGGCATCGTGCGCGGCGTCGGCTACTCGGTCGGCATCAAGAACGTCGGCTTCTCCGAGGGCTTCGACGACTACTCCACCGCCCGGGTCCGCCTGGAGGTCATCGGCGGCGAGCCGGTCGCCATGGTGCACACCGCGATGGCCGAGGTCGGCCAGGGCGGCGTCACGGTGCACGCCCAGATCGCGCGCACCGAGCTGGGCGTCGAGCAGGTCACCATCCACCCGGCCAACACCGAGGTCGGCTCGGCCGGGTCCACCTCCGCGTCCCGGCAGACCTACATGACCGGCGGTGCGGTGAAGTTCGCCGCCGAGGCCGTCAAGCAGGCGCTGATCGAGAAGGGCCGCCGGCGCTACGGCTGGACCCAGAACGACCTGTCGCTGGTCGGCGGCAAGGTCGTCTCGCAGTCGACGGGCGCCCTGGTCTCCATGGTCGACCTGCTCGGGGACGAGGCGATCGACCTCACCCGCGAGCACCACCACCGCCCGACCGTCCCGTTCGACAAGGTGACCGGACAGGGCTTCGGCCACGTCCAGTACACCTTCTGCGCCAACCGCGCGGTGGTCGACGTGGACGTCGAGCTGGGCCTGGTCAAGGTGGTCGAGCTGACCGCCGTCCAGGACGTCGGCAAGGCGCTCAACCCGCTCTCGGTGGTGGGCCAGATCCAGGGCGGCTGCACCCAGGCGCTCGGCCTGGCCGTGATGGAGGAGATCATCGTCAAGGACGGGAAGGTGCGCAACGCGTCCTTCACCGACTACCTGATCCCCACCATCCTGGACACCCCGCCGATCCCGGTGGAGATCCTCGAACTGCCCGACCCGCACGCCCCGTACGGGCTGCGCGGGGTGGGCGAGGCGCCGACCGTCTCCGCGACGCCGTCGATCGTGGCCGCCATCCGCAACGCCACCGGCCTGGCGCTCAACCGGATCCCCGTCCGGCCCGAGCACCTGACCACCGAGACCCCCGGGGCGCTGTAGCCCCCGGCCCCACACCTCCCCGGGGCGGCGACAGTCTTCCCCGCCGCCCCGGGGCAGTTCCACCCACGCGGTGAAGAGCACCACCCACGCAGTGAAGAGCACCACCCATGCACCACTTGACGCAAAGCGAACGCATCCTCCCGCTGCCTCTCCCACGCCGGGGTTCTGCAGCGGTGCGCACCACCTACGCACCGCAGGCACTGCCACAGAGTGCACCCAGTGAGTCGAATCGTCCCCCTGTGCCAACATCGTTGACTGGCTGTCAGGTCGGCTCGCCCACCCCAACCCCCTTTGACACTTGGGAGTGGACATGACCAGGATCCCCACGGAGCCCGGCACCACTGAAGACAGACCCACCGAGGACGACACCCCCACGTCGGCCCCGGTCGCACCGTCGAAGAACGCGCTGGACGCGTACTTCAAGATCTCCGCACGGGGATCGACGATCGCCAATGAGCTCCGCGGTGGTCTCACCACCTTCATGGCGATGGCCTACATCGTCCTGCTCAACCCGATCCTGCTCGGCGGCGCCGACAAGACCGGCCTCAAGCTCGACCACTCCCAGCTGACCACCGCCACCGCGCTGGCCGCCGCCGTCACCACCATCCTGATGGGGCTGATCGGCAACGTCCCGCTGGCGCTGGCCGCCGGTCTCTCGGTCTCCGGCGCGGTCTCCGCGATCGTGGTGCCGAACACCACCTGGCCGCAGGCCATGGGCCTGTGCGTCGTCTACGGTCTGCTGATCGTGCTCCTGGTCGTCTCCGGTCTCCGGCAGAAGATCATGGACGGCATACCGCTGCCGCTCAAGCACGCCATCACCATCGGCATCGGCCTCTTCGTCGCCCTGATCGGCCTGGTCAAGGCCGGCTTCGTGCACCACGGCCCGGACCCGTACGGCCCGCCCGTGTCGCTCGGCCCCAAGGGCGAGCTGGTCGGCTGGCCCGTCCTGATCTTCGCGGTCACCCTCCTGACCATCTTCGTCCTGCTCGCCCGCAAGATCCGCGGCGCCATCCTCATCGGCATCGCCGGCGGCACCGTGCTGGCCTTCATCGTCAACGCCACGGTCGACCTGCCCGAGCACACCTGGGCCAGCTCGATCCCGGAGTGGCCCGGCAGCCCCGTCGCCGCACCCGACTTCGGCCTCTTCGGCAAGGTCGACCTGTTCGGTGCCTTCGGCAGCCAGGGCATGGGCGCCATCAGCGCCTCCGTCGCGGTCTTCACCCTCGTGCTGGCGGGCTTCTTCGACGCGATGGCCACCATCATCGGCGTCGGCACCGAGGCGGGTCTCGCCGACAAGCAGGGCCGGATGCCCGGCCTCTCCAAGGCGCTGTTCATCGACGGGGCCGGCGGCGCGGTCGGCGGCCTGGCCGGCGCCTCCGGGCAGACCGTCTTCGTGGAGTCCGCCACCGGCGTCGGGGACGGCGCCCGGACCGGGCTCGCCTCGACCGTCACCGGCGCGCTCTTCGCCCTGATGCTGTTCTTCTCGCCGCTCGCCGGCATCGTCCCGGTCGAGGTCGCCTCCGCCGCCCTCGTCGTCATCGGCTCGATGATGATGAGCCAGGCCCGCCACATCGACTGGTCGGACCGTGAGATCGCCATCCCGGCCTTCCTCACCTGCGTCCTGATGCCCTTCACGTACAACATCACCGCGGGTGTCGCCGCCGGCGTGATCTCCTACGTGACCATCAAGGCCGGTACCGGCAAGTGGCGCGAGCCCGGCGTACTGATGTGGATCCTGACCGCGGTCTTCGTCGTCTACTTCGCCCTCACCCCGGTCAAGTCCTGGCTGGGCGCCCACTAGCGGCACCGCCGCCGTACGGGATCGTTTCCCGTACGGCGGCACCTCCCGTTCCGTCTTCCGAGGTGTTAAGGAGCTCCCCGACATGCACGACATCGCCGAGCAGCTGCAGGCCTGGCACGCGTCCGGGCGTTCCTTCGCCGTGGCCACGGTGGTCGGGGTCTCCGGCAGCGCACCGCGCGACCCGGGTGCCGCGCTGGCCGTCGACGCGGCGGGCGAGGCGATCGGCAGCGTCTCCGGCGGCTGCGTCGAGGGGGCCGTCTACGAGCTCTGCCGGGACGCCATCGAGTCCGGCGAGCCGGTGCTGGAGCGGTTCGGCTACAGCGACGAGGACGCCTTCGCGGTCGGTCTGACCTGCGGCGGCGTCCTGGACGTCTTCGTCCAGCCGGTCGTCCCCGGCGCCGACGCCGCGCTCGACGCCGGCATCACCTACATCGCCTCCGGCACCCCGGTCGCCCTGGCCCGGGTGATCGCGGGCCCCGGCGCACTGCTCGGCGCCACCGTCGCCGTCACCGCCGACACCCACCACGGGGCGCTGTCCCCCGCGCCCTCGACCGTGGCGCCGCTGGAGCGCGCCGCGGTCGCCGAGGCGCGGGCCATGCTCGACGCGGGACGCACCGGCCGGCTGGTCCTCGGCCTGGACGGGCGTCCCTGCGACGACCGGGAGCAGGGCACCGTCACCTTCTTCGTCGAGTCCTACGTCCCCGCGCCGCGGATGATCGTCTTCGGCGCGATCGACTTCGCCGCCGCCGTGGTGCGGATCGGCAAGTTCCTCGGGTACCACGTCACCGTCTGCGACGCCCGGCCGGTGTTCGCCACCGAACGGCGCTTCCCCGAGGCCGACCAGGTGGTGGTCGACTGGCCGCACCGCTACCTGGACTCCCAGCTCGACCGGATCGACGGGCGGACGGTGCTCTGCGTCCTCACCCACGACGCCAAGTTCGACATCCCGCTGCTGGAGCGCGCGCTGCGCCTGCCCGTCGGCTACGTCGGCGCGATGGGCTCGCGGCGCACCCACCGGGACCGTAACACCCGGCTGCGCGAGGTCGGCCTGACCGACGCCGAGATCGGCCGGCTGCGCTCCCCGATCGGCCTGGACCTCGGTGCCCGCACCCCCGAGGAGACCGCCGTCTCGGTCGCCGCCGAGATCGTCGCCCACCGGCGGGGCGGCAGCTGCCTGCCGCTGAGCGGCGGCCACGGGCCGATCCACCACGACCTGGCGCGGGCCGGGCAGCCGGCCGGGGACCCGCGCCCGCACGCGGCCTGACCCGCACGCGACCTGACCCGGTCGCGCCCGGTCACCGCGGTTCAGCGCACCACGTACTGGACCTCGCGGATCAGCGGCGGCGCGGTCGGGATGCCGACCTCCTGGAGGATCGGCATCAACACCGCCGCGAAGTGCTCGAAGGCCTCCCGGGACTCCCACACGTCGGTGACGTGCCAGCCGCCCTCCGGAATCGGACCGGCCACGTGCACCACCAGCCCGCGCACCGGCCAGTCCGACGGCGCGTTCAGCCCGGCGCCGCCGGTCAGCCGGTCCACCGCCTCCTCGTACTGGTCCCGGGTGGTGTCGGGGAATTCGAACGTCGCGATGATCGTCATGGGCTGCTCCCGTCCGGTGGGCTCCGTCGCCTCCCATGCAGCCCCGCCGCCGACCGCCCGGCCATCCCGGCGCCACCACCCGGGTGACGTTGCGTGGCCGCCGCGACAGCGGGACGCTGGAGACCAGGACTCACCCCGAGCCCGGGGAAGGAGCACGGACCATGCGTGCCCTGCTGGAAATCACGATGGACACCGAGACCGCCAACCGGCTGATCGCCGACGGCGCGGTCGCCGAGAAGTTCGACCGCATCATGGGCGACCTCAAGCCCGAGGCCGCCTACTTCTTCGCCCGCGGCGGCCGACGCTGCCAGATCGTCGTCATCGACGTCGCGGACGAGGCCGCGCTGCCCTCCGTCTGCGAGCCTTTCTGGCTGGAGTTCAACGCGGACGTCGACGTCCACCTCTGCATGAACGCCGACGACCTGCGCGTCGGGCTGGGCCGGCTCGACCGCTGACCTAGTCGGCGAGCGCCAGCCGCAGCCCGAAGCCCACCACCACGGCACCGGTCACCCGGTCCAGCAGGCGGCGCGCGGCGGGCCGGCTCAGCCAGCCGCGCACCACCCTGGCGAAGCCCACCAGCACCGCCGACCAGAGCATCCCCTCCACCACGTGGACGCCGGTCAGCGCCACCCCGGCGGCGAAGTGCGGGGCACCGGCGGGGATGAACTGCGGCAGCACCGCGACGTAGAACACCCCGACCTTGGGATTGAGCAGATTGGTGAGCGTGCCGCGCCGCCAGCCGGAACCGAACCCGCCACCGGCCGGCGCCCGCTCCGGCTCGGCTCCGCCGCCCCGGTTGCGCAGCATGCCGATCCCCATCCAGACCAGGTAGGCGGCCCCGGCCCAGCGCAGGATCTCGTACGCCGCCACGGAGGCGGTCAGCAGGGCCGTCACCCCGGCCGAGGTGAGGGTGCCCCAGATCAGGGTCCCGGTCTGGATGCCGAGCACCACGCCCCAGGCCTGCCGGCGCTCCCCCAGGGCGGAGGTGCGCAGCACCAGCGCGGTGTCGAGCCCGGGCGTGAGGGTGAGCAGCCCCACCACGAGGGCGAAGGACCACAGGGCGGTCGTCATCTCCATGAGCCTTGATCGTAGGGCCTCGGCGGGCGTGGGCGGGCCGCTCCCCGGCTACAGCGGCCGTACCCGCTCGGCGACCCGGCGGCCCTCCTGCTCGGTCGGGTCGTACTCCACCCGGCGGCCCTCGGCGAGCACCCGGTCGCCCTCGCCGACGATCGAGTCGAAGTACACGTACAGGGCGGGCCCGTCCTCGTCGGGGGTGATCAGGCCGTAGCCGTGGTTCGCGTGGTAGGACTGCACGGTGCCGGTGGCCATGAGGGTTCCTCACTTCCGCTGGGTGATGGAAGTCCTGGGTACCAAACGCCCGGCCCGGATCGGGGGCGACACTCCCTGGACCCGGGACCGGCCCGACCGGAAGGGGTGGAGCGATGCGGGCCGCACGGGCCATCTCCCTGCTGTTGCTGCTCCAGGCCCGGCGGACCATGACCGGCGCCGAGCTGGCCGCCGAGCTGGAGGTGTCCGAACGCACCGTCCAGCGGGACGTCCTGGCGCTCGCCGAGGCCGGCGTCCCGGTCTACGCCGACCGCGGCCGGGCCGGCGGCTACCGGCTGCTGGACGGCTACCGCACCCGGCTGACCGGGTTGGACCGGGCCGAGGCCGAGGTGCTGCTGCTCGCCGGACTGCCCGGCCCGCTGGGCGACATGGGGCTCGACGCCCCCGCGCTGGCCGCCCGGCTGAAGGTGCTGAGCGAGCTCGGCGAGGCGCCCGCCAGCGGGGTGCGGCGGTTCCACCTGGACGCGCCCGGCTGGTTCCGCGACGCGCCCGTACCGCCGCTGCTCACCGAGGTCTCCCGGGCCGTCTGGGGCGAACGGCTGCTGCGGGCCCGGTACCGGCGCGGCGCGGACACCGTCGAGCGGACCCTGCACCCGTACGGACTGGTGCTGAAGGCCGGCACCTGGTACCTGGTGGCCAGGCCGGAGGGCGCGGACGGTGCCCGGGTGTACCGGGTGTACCGGGTGGACCGGTTGACCGGCGCCGAGCCGCTGGACCGGCCGGCCGCCCGGGAGGAGGGCTTCGACCTCGCCGCGTTCTGGGCGGCCAAGGCCGAGGAGTTCGCCCGCTCGCTGCTGCGGGAGAGCGTCCTGGTCCGGCTCAGCCCGCTCGGGGCCGAGCGGCTCCCCCACCTGCTGGAGCCGCTCGCCGCCCGGCAGGCGCTGGCCGGCGCCGGCGAGCCGGACGACGAGGGCTGGATCACCGTCCGGCTCCCGGTCGAGTCGGCGGAGGTCGCCTACGAGGAGCTGCTGCGCCTCGGCCCGGAGGCGGAACTGCTCGAACCCCCGGCGCTACGGCGGCGTTTGGCGCTGGCCGCGGCCCGCACCGCCGCGCGCTACGGCGTTCAGCGGTAGCCGGCCGGGTCCAGCGGGCCGTCCGCCGTCTCCGCGTCCACCAGGTAGCTCCAGGCGTCCGGGCGGCTGCCGTCCAGGTCGGTGAAGCCGTACTCCTTCGCCAGGGCGCCGCCGGAGAGCGAGGTGCCGTTGAAGCGTGCCACCGCGGGGTCGCCGGCCAGGGCCACCACGGCGCGGCCGATGTAGCCGGGCGACTCCGAGATCCCGAAGTCAGGCTGCTGCCGGGTCGCGTCGCGCCAGGTCTCCTCGGTGACGCCGAAGTGCTCCAGCATCATCTCCGAGCGCAGCCAGCCGGGAGTGAGCGCGACCGCCGTCGCGCCGCGCGGGCCGAGCTCGTGGCCGAGGGCGAAGGCCATCCGCAGCACCGAGGACTTGGCGAGGTCGTAGAACAGGGAGTTGCGGTAGCGGGTGGCGTTGTACTCGGCGGTGCCGTCGGTCATCTCCACCACCAGCCCACCCGGTCGGCGCAGCAGGAGCGGCAGCAGGTGGTGGTTGGTGATCGCGTGCGTCTCGACGGCCAGCCGCAGCAGTCGCAGCCCGTTGTCCAGGTCGTGCTCCCAGACCGGCTTCTCCCACTCGAAGAGGTTCTCGCCGCCCCAGATGTCGTTGACCAGCAGGTCGAGCCCGCCCTGCTCGGCCCCGACCCGCTCCGCCACGGCCGCCACCTCGGCGGGGACGAGGTGGTCCGCCCGCACCGCGATCCCCCGGCCGCCGGCCGCGGTGACCAGCTCCGCCGTCTCCTCCAGGGTCTCCGGCCGCCCGTACTCCGAACGGTGGCCCCCGGCGCTGCGGCCCGTCACGTAGACCGTCGCCCCGGCGGCTCCCAGCTGTACCGCGATCCCCCGCCCGGCTCCCCGGGTCGCCCCGGCGACCAGTGCGACCTTGCCCTTGAGCGGCTCCGTCATGTCGTGCCCTTCCGTGGTGCTTCCTCCGACACCGTCGATGCTGTCGTGGAATCCCGACACCTGCTGTCGGGATTCCACGGAAACCCAACGGCTTCACGTGGAAGGATCTCGGTGTGCCACTCAAGCGCGTCACCGTGTCCGTGGAGACCGAGGACCTCGCCGTGCTCCGGGCCGCCGCGGCCCGATCGGGGACGACCGTGTCGGCGCTGGTCCGCGACGCGGTCCACCTGGCCGCGATGTCCAGTCGGACGTGGGACGAACCGTTCTTCAGCGCCACGTACACGCCGGTGGCCGAGGCGGCGGACGCACCCGGTCCGGGTCAGTCCGCGGTACCCGGCGGGACGACCCAGCGGGTCGGCTGACCGGTGACGGCGGCGATCGTGTCGTAGTCGCCGTCGTAGTGCAGGACCGTGGCCCCGTGGCGCTCCGCGGTGGCCGCGATGACCAGGTCGGCCAGGGACAGCGCCCGCCAGTTGCCGACGGAGGTGAGGAGGGCCTGCACCTCGGCGGCGCGGTCCCACACCTCGTCGGGTGTCGGCAGCCAGTCGAAACCGCGCAGACCCTCGCGGATCCGATCGGCGTCGGACTTGGACCGGGCGCCGTGCAGGATCTCCAGCTCGACGGCGCCGCAGAGCGCGAGCAGTCCCTCGTTGAACAGCAGGTCGACCACCGCCCGGACCGGCGGCTTGGCGTAGCGGGCGAAGGCCGACTTGTCGATCAGGAAGCGCTCAGTCACCCTGGTCCACCGGTCCGGTGAGATCGGGCAGGCCGCCCTCCGCGAGCCAGGAGAGGAACTCCCGCCCCTTGCGGCGCTTGACCGCGTCCTCGAGGGCCGCGTTGACGGTCGCCACCTTGGTCGAGGTCCCGAAGATCTCGGCGGCCTCGGCCAGCAGTTCGTCATTGACGTCTATCACGGTGCGGGTCATGGCCGACCTCCCGGAGCAGCGCGGGCCTGCGATATCAATTCTCATCGTATCCGATATCACAGGCCCACGGGCCCTCCCCTCAGGTCACGTTGAGGCGGGCCGCCAGGCGCAGCAGGCCCGGGGAGAGCCGGCTCAGGAAGCGGGCGGCCTTCGCCTCCGGGGTGACCGGGACGACCGGCTTGCCGGTGCGGACGGCGCGCAGGATCGCGGCGGCGACCTTCTCGGGCGGGAAGCCGCGGCGGGCGTAGAGCTTGGCGGCGCGGGCCTGCTTGGCGGCCTGCTGGTCGGCGGTGGTGGCGGAGAAGGTGGAGGTGCGGGTGATGTTGGTGTTGACGATGCCGGGGCAGATGGTGGAGACGCCGACGCCGTGTCCGGCCAGCTCGGCGCGCAGGCAGTCGGAGAGCATGAAGACGGCGGCCTTGCTGGTGGCGTAGGCGGTGAGCGCCTTGGACGGCAGGTAGGCGGCGGCCGAGGCGAGGTTGACGATGTGCCCGCCCTCGCCGCGGTCGGCCATCAGCGAGCCGAAGGCGCGGCAGCCGTGGATGACGCCCCAGAGGTTGACGTCCAGGACGCGCTGCCACTCCTTCTCGGTGGTCTCCAGGAACGTCCCGGAGTGGCCGATGCCCGCGTTGTTGACCATCACGTCGGGCACGCCGTGCGCGGCGGCCACCGCCTGGGCGAAGGCGTCGACGTCGGCGCCGTCGCTGACGTCGACCCGGTAGGCGTGGGCCGGCGGGCCGATCAGGGAGGCGAGTTCGGCGGTGCGCCGGGCGGCGTCGAGGTCGAGGTCGCAGACCACCACCCGGGCGCCCTCCTCGGCGAAGGCCAGCGCGGTGGCCCGGCCGATGCCGCTGCCGCCGCCGGTGATGACGACCAGGGGGCCGGCGGCGGCCGGGTCGGGGGCCTGTCCGGCGTCGACACCGGCGGTGAACTCGCGGACCATCCCGGCCACGGCGGTTCCCTTCTCCAGGAGGGCGGACCAGTGGGTGGCGTGCAGGGAGCGGCGGGTGAGCCTCGGCACCCAGCGCTCCAGCCCCTCGAAGAGGAACTCGCCGACGTAGTGGTCCCGGGTGAGGGTGATCAGCTGGACCGGCACCTCGGTGGACCGCTCGCGCGGGTCGCGCAGGGTGGGGCGCATATTGGCCCGGTAGAGCTCGATGCCGCGCACCGCGTCCCGGCGCAGGGTGGGCTGCGGGTGGTTCGGGCGCGGGGTGACCGCCTCCAGGTCGCGCAGCACCCGGGGCCAGGCGCGGGCCAGGCCGAGCCGCCAGATGCCGGGCGCGAGGTAGGGCAGGTGGAAGGCGGTGATGTACCAGGAGTGCGCGCCCTGGGCGAGCAGCTGCTTGAGGTGGCGCGGGGTGGGGCGGCGGTAGCGCTCGCGCATCCAGTGCCCGATGTGGTCCAGGCAGGGGCCGGACATGGTGGTGTAGGAGGCGAGCCGCCGTTCGGCGCCGGGCGAGGTGACGGCCTCCCAGGACTGCAGCGAGCCCCAGTCGTGGGCCACCACGTGCACCGGGCGGTCCGGGCTGACGGCGTCGGCGACCGCGAAGAGGTCGGCGGCCAGGTGCTCCAGCCGGTAGCCCTCGCGCGAGGCGGGCACCCCGGACTCGCCGGCGCCGCGCACGTCGTAGCGGACCACGTGGTGGTCGCGGGCGAGGTCGGCGGCGATGTCGTCCCAGACCACGTGGGTGTCCGGGTAGCCGTGCACCAGCAGCACGGTGGGCGCCTCGGGGTCGCCGTCCTCGAAGACGGCGAGCGGCAGCCCGCCGGAGAGGACGGTACGGCGGCGGGTGGTCGTCATCGGGTCGCCTCCTGGGCGGTCGCCTCGGTCCGGGCAGCGGTCCAGCGCCGCACGTGCGGCAGGTCGTCGTCGAGCCAGTGGGCGCCCCCGTGCTCGTCGTCAGGGGTCTCGGTGACCACCAGCAGCTCCTCGAACTTGATGCCCACCGCGCGGAAGCCGATGTGCGGCTCCACCGCCCACAGGCCCGGGGTCGGCGCGTGCCGGGAGGACCGGCCGTCCGCCCAGAGCGGCGAGCGTCCCTGCAGGCGCTCGCCGATCAGCTCGCGGCCGAGCGTCTGGAGTGTACGCACCCCGAAGCCGAACACGTTCACCCCGGCGGGGCCGCGGCCGGTCGTCCTGGTGACCTGGTGACCGATCACCCGCCCCGGGTAGACCCGGTGGCGGTTGTCGTAGCCGTGCGCGGCGATCTGCGCGTCCACCGCCGCGTACACCTCGTCGAGCGGGCGGCGGGCCCGGACCTCGGCGAGGATCAGCTCGCGGTACACCTGGAGGTCGGCGGCGAGCCGGTCCCAGACCGGGTTCTCGCCGACCTTGCCGCCGTAGCCGATGTCGGCGGTGTAGCCGTCCACGATCGGCGCGCAGTCCAGCACGTACGGCATGCCCTCGGCGAGCCGGCGGTCGCCGGCGAAGAACTGCAGCGGGGTGTGGAAGTGCCGGAAGGCGGTGCGGTCGCCGAACCAGGCGAAGGGGACGTGGAAGAAGTCCTGCACCCCGGCGGCGACCAGGCGCCGGCGCAGCTCGGCCGTGGTCTGCCGCTCGGTCACGCCCGGTTCGATCCAGGCGGCGACCTGTTCGGCGCAGTGGTAGGCGAGTTGCTGGACCTCGCGGAAGCGGTCGAGGTCCTGGTCGGTGTACGGGAAGGCCGGGGTGCGGGGCACGGCCGGGGGGCGAAGCAGCACGGGAGCTCCTGTGCTAGAGGTCGAGGACGAGGGTCTCGCCCTCGGCGGCCCGGGAGACGCAGGGCAGCAGGGCGCCGGCGGCGCGCTGCTCGGGGGTGAGGCGGCGGTCGCGGTGGTCCGCGGTGCCGGACAGCAGCCGCAGCTCGCAGGTGCCGCAGAACCCCTGGTGGCAGGAGTACGGCAGCTCGGGCCGTGCCTCGCGGAGCACGTCCAGCGCCGACCGGTCGGCGGGGACGTCCAGGGCCGGGCCGTCCGCGCCGAGGCGGACGGCGAACGGCTCGCCGCCGGTGATCGGGGCGGCGCCGAAGCGCTCGAAGTGCAGGGCCCCGGCCGGCGATCCGTCGAGGGCCCGCTGGACGGCGGCCAGCATCGGGGCCGGGCCGCAGCAGTAGACGGCGGCGCCGGGCGGCGCGTACGCCAGCAGCTCGGCGCCGGTGGGCACGGCGCCGTGCTCGTCGTCGGTGCGCAGGTGCACCCGGCGCGGGTCGAGAGCCCGCAGCGCCTCCGTGTACGGGACGGTGTCGGCGCTGCGGCCGACCTGGACGAGGTGCCAGTCCAGGCCGTGGCGCCGGGCCTCGTGGACCATCGGCAGCAGCGGGGTGATCCCGATGCCGCCCGCCAGCAGCAGGACGGCCGGTTCGGCGCAGAACGCGAAGCCGTTGCGCGGGCGGCGGGCCGTGAGGCGGGCGCCGGGGTGCAGCTCGGCGTGGATCTCGACGGAGCCGCCGCCGCCCCCGGGCAGCCGGCGGACCGCGATCCGGTAGGTGGTGCGGTCGCCGGGGTCCCCGCAGAGCGAGTAGTGGCGCTCGCGGCCCGAGGGCAGCGCGAGGCGCAGGTGCGCGCCGGGCTGCCAGGGCGGGAGCGCCCCGCCGGAGGGGTCGCCGAGCGACAGCTCGACGACGTCGGTGGCGACCTCCCGACGGGCGGTGACGACGAGTCGCAGCGCCGGGGTGGGGCGGCCGAGCGGGCGCCGGGGGTTGCGGCGCAGCAGCGGGCCGCCCAGGGCGGGGCTGTAGCGGTCGCCGAACGCGGTGAGGCGGCGCATGAAGCGGTCCGCGCGGGGGCGGCCGTAGAGGTCCGGGGGCGGGTTGTGCAGGTCCATCCGGGCGACTCTCCTGGCGTCAGTGGGCGGCGGCGCGGGCGGCCGGGGAGGTGGCGAGGTACCCGAGGGCCTGGCTGGAGGAGCCCTCCTGGGTGGGGTGGTAGCCGGGCCGCAGGTAGCGCAGGCCGGAGCGGAGCGAGCGGACCGGGTCGGGCAGCAGTCCGCGCCTGGCGAGCTGCCGCGCCTCGCGCCAGCTGGGCCTGATCCGGCCGTCCAGGGTGGGGTCGGCGGCCAGCAGGAAGCGGGCGCCGCGTACCCAGAGGTGGACCAGCAGCGGCCCGGAGACGGCCATGCCGCGGATCCGGCGGCCGTAGCCGGGGTCGAGGTGGACCATCAGGTCGTAGGCGACGCTGCGGTGTTCGACCTCCTCGGCGCCGTGCCAGCGCAGCAGGTCCAGCATCGTCGGGTCGGCCTTCGCCCGGTCCAGGCCCGGGGAGTTGAGCGCCCAGTCGCCCAGGAAGGCGGTGAAGTGCTCGATCGCGGCGACGAACGCGACCCGCTCGATGACGTTCTCGCGCTGCCGCGCGGGCGCCAGGCCGGGCTTGTCCCCGAGGACGCGCTGGAACAGCCAGGCGATCTGGCGGACGTAGGGGCGCGGGTCCAGGCCCTGGCCGAGCAGGTGCTCCAGCACCTCCTGGTGCGCCTGGGCGTGGATGGCCTCCTGGCCGATGAAGCCCAGCACCTCCTCGCGCAGCTGCTCGTCCCGGATCAGCGGCAGCGCCTCCTTGAACACCTTGACGAACCAGCGCTCGCCCTCCGGGAGCAGGAGGTGCAGGACGTTGATGACGTGGGTGGCCACCGGCTCGTCCGGGATCCAGTGCAGCGGCAGCCCGGACCAGTCGAAGCGGACGTCCCGGGGCTCCAGGACGAGACCGTCGTGGACCCGGGCGGCGGGTGCGGAGACGGCGGGAACGGGTGTGGTGGTGCGGGGCATGGAGGCCCTCCTGACCTGGGGCGGCGGGGTGGCTCGGCTCGCGCGGCTCCAGGCAACCTACTCGCGGGTAGAGCCGGCTACAAGGGCTTCGGCACCTCTTATCGACATCGAGTCTAATAAGTGATGTGCACCGCGCGGCGGCCCGGGAAACGCGCAAGCCCCGCCGGATCCGACGGGGCTTGCGGGCGCGGCCGGCCGGAGCGGGCCGAACGAGGGCGGGTCGGGGCGGCTCGGGGTGGGTCAGACCGCCATCGCCAGCATCAGCGGAGCGGCCCGGGCGGCCAGCAGCTCGGCGGCCGCCTTCAGCCGGTGCACGTTGCCGACCGGCATCGAGGTGGCCAGGCAGCCGACCGTGCTCCCCGCCGTCACCGGCACCGCGGCGCAGACGGTGCCGAGCGCGTACTCCTGGATGTCCAGCACCGGCACGGTGGCCGGCTGACGCTCCAGCCGGTGCATCAGCTGGTCCGCGTCGACGACCGTCCGCGAGGTCAGCCGGGCGACCGGGTGGCGGGAGAGGTGGTCCCGGCGGGCGTCGTGGTCGAGCTGGCTGAGCAGGCACTTGCCGATCGCGCTGGCGTGCGCGGTGGCCCGGAAGTCCACCCACTCCTGCACCGCCGGCGCGTGCTCGGCGGCGGCCACCGCCTCCACCGACAACTCACCGTCGTGGTAGCGGGTGAAGTACACGGCCGCGCCCAACTCGTCCCGGAGTTCGGCGAGTTTGCGGTCCAGCCGGGCCCGCACCAGCTGCTCGCGATTGTGCTGGCCGAGCAGCGCGAAGGTGCCGCCGAGCACCCAACCGCCGTCCTGGCACTGCAGATAGCCCTCGATCTCCAGGATCTCGGCGAGCCGGCGGACGGTCGGCAGCGCCAACGACGTCTCCCGGGCGAGGGCGACCAGGGTGGCCCCGCCGGCGTGCCGGTCGACGGCCTCCAGCAGTCTGAGGGCGTGCTGCAGGGAGGTGAACGGACCGGGCACGCCCTGGTCCATCGTGGCGTGGCGACCCGGGGCTGGTGTCGACATGTCGTCCCCTTCCGATGTCCCCCGCGGAGTTACCCGCGGGTGTTCTCCAGCCTAACCACCCCGGAGCCCCGACCGTTGCCGCTCGGCGGATATTCGTGCAGGTACGGTAAAGAACTTGACCGGCACCGGGGTTTGGTGGTCGGCCCGGACAGCACAACGGCCCCTCCCCCACTGCCCTGGGGGGAGAGGCGCGATGTGCGGCCGCCGGGGTGCGGGCCCCGGCGGCCGGTGAGGGTGGTTCGGAAGGGGCCGGTGGGTCAGGCCTCCTCGCCGGCGCGGAGCTTGGCGACGGCGGCCTCCAGGCGGGCGCCGTACTCCTCGTCGGCCGCGTGGAAGTGGGCGAGGTTCTTCTCGACGATGTCGTCGCGCGTCACCTGCGCCAGGAAGCCCGCGATGTTGTCGATCAGACGGGTCTTCTCACCGGCCGACATCAGCCGGTAGAGCTCACCGGCCTGGAAGAAGTCGTCGTCCTTGGTGTGGGCCGGCGTGGTGTAGGTGCCGGTGTGGCCGTCCAGGCGGACCGGCGCGGCGAGCGCGCTGTCCGTCTGGGCCGGGCCGTCGTACGAGTTGGGCTCGTAGTTCTTGCCGCGGCCCGACTTGTTGACGGCCGAGTAGCCGTCCCGGCCGTAGTTGTTCGCCTCGGTCGCCTTGGGGGCGTTGACGGCGAGCAGGGTGTGGTTGACACCGAGGCGGTAGCGCTGGGCGTCCGCGTAGGCGAACAGGCGGCCCTGGAGCATCTTGTCCGGGGAGGGACCGATGCCGGGCACGAAGTTGTTCGGCGAGAACGCGGACTGCTCGACGTCGGCGAAGACGTTCTCCGGGTTCTTGTTCAGCACCAGGCGGCCGACCTTGACCAGCGGGTAGTCGGCGTGCGGCCACACCTTGGTCAGGTCGAAGGGGTTGAAGCGGTAGTCCGCCGCCTCGGCGACCGGCATCAGCTGGACGTAGAGCGTCCAGCTCGGGAACACGCCGCGCTCGATGGCCTGGTGCAGGTCGCGCTGGTGGCTGTCGGCGTCGGCGCCGAGCACCTCGGCGGACTGGCCGCCGTCCAGCGAGCGGATGCCCTGGTTGGTCTTGAAGTGGTACTTCACCCAGAAGGCGTCGCCCTGCTCGTTGACCCACTGGTAGGTGTGCGAGCCGTAGCCGTTCATGTGGCGGTAGGAGGCCGGGATGCCGCGGTCGCCGAAGAGCCAGGTGATCTGGTGGGTCGAGGCCGGCGAGTGGGCCCAGAAGTCCCAGACGTTGTCGGCCTCCTGGACGCCCGTGAACGGGTCGCGCTTCTGCGAGTGGATGAAGTCCGGGAACTTGATCGGGTCCTTGATGAAGAACACCGGGGTGTTGTTGCCGACGAGGTCGTAGTTGCCCTCCTCGGTGTAGAACTTCAGCGCGAAGCCGCGCGGGTCGCGCACCGCGTCGCTGGAGCCCAGGTTGCCCGCCACGGTGGAGAAGCGCAGGAACACCTCGGTGCGCTTGCCCACCTCGGAGAGGAAGTCGGCCCGGGTGTACCGCGAGACCTCGTCGGTGACCTCGAAGTAGCCGTAGGCGCCGGAGCCCCGGGCGTGCACGACGCGCTCCGGGATGCGCTCGCGGTTGAACCGGGCCAGCTTCTCCAGGAGCTGCTGGTCCTGGATGAGCAGCGGGCCGTACTCGCCGGCCGAGGCCGAGTTCTGGTTGTCGGCGACGGGCGCGCCCGACTCCGTGGTCAGGATCTTGGACATGGAGGGTCCTTCAGGGTCGACAAAGACGTGCGTGGAGAGGAGGTTGACGGCGACTCAGACGCCGAGCAGGCGCCAGACGGCCGAGCGGCGGCGGGAGGAGTGCTCGCCGTCCGGGCCGTCACCCGGCCGCAGCGCGGCGACGGCCGCGGTGGCCGCGGCCCGGTCCGCCAGCGGGCGGGCGGCCGTCAGGTCGGCGGCCTCCGCGCCGGTGAGACCGGCCTCGGTGAGCGCGGCGACGGCCTCGGCGGCCGGGACGGCGTCGAACCAGCGCAGTGCGAGGCCCGCGCGGCCGGCCTCGGTCAGGCGGCCGGTGAGGCGGAGGCGGGCGAGGCCGCCGTCCGGGTGGACGTTGATCCGCACATGGGTCACCGGGCGGCCGACGTCGAGCCGGAAGCGGTGCCGGGTGTCGGGCTGGAGGCGGGTGCGGGGCAGGATCTCGAACCAGCCGTCGCGGTCGGTGGTGGGATCCCCGCCGGCCGAGGCGTCGTAGCCGGTCAGGTCGGCCCAGCCGGGGGCGTTGGCGACGAAGTGGGTGGTATCCACCTCGGCGGCCAGGACCTCGCCGCCCCCGGCCAGGGCGATCTGCACCCAGTCGTTGGCCTTGTCGCGCCGACGCCGGGTCTCCCAGCCCTCGCCCATGACGGAGGCGCGACCGGGAGCGTTCAGGTTGTGCGGGGAGGAGAAGTAGCGGTCGGACGCCGCCTCGGCCACGCCGCCGTACTCCTGGGCGGCCAGGTCGAAGGTGAGGCCGTCCAGCTCGCGCGGGTCGGGCAGCACCTCGCCGTGCACCCGCAGCCGGGCGACCCCGCCGTCCGGGAAGATGTTGAGGCGCACATGGGTGAAGCGGGTCTCGTCGCCGATCGCGAACTCGTGCGCGGTGTCGCCCTGGAGCGGGGTGCGCGGGAGCAGTTCGACCCACTCGGCGTCCGCGAGCTCCGCCGGCGACGGGTGCCCGGGGACGGCCGCGGCCTCGACCGAGGCGCTCTCCGGGTAGTTGCCGGTGAAGTGGGCGGTGTCGACGATCAGACCCCGGATCACACCGGCGACACCGAGCCGGACGATCGCCCAGTCGTGGTCCTCGTCGGTGGGGTGCGGCTGCTCGGCGCCGATGCCGCGTCGGCGCCTGGACTCCCAGCCGTCCATGATCTGGCCCTTGTGGCCGAAGGTGTGCGCCCGGAACTCGGCGGGCTTGGCGACCAGCAGGTTCTCCGCGTCGGCGAAGGTGTCCTCGTTAGTGGCGACGACGCCGGCGCCGAGCAGCCGGGAGGCCAGGTCGACCAGCTCGGTGAACGGAGCGCTCGGGGTGTTGACGGTGCTCACTGGGTCTCCTGGTGACGGGTGATCCGGCGGCCGAAGGGCTCGGCGGCGGTGTCGACCACCCGGCCGCGCAGCCAGGTGGTGCGGACGGCGCCGGTCAGCGTGCGGCCCGCGTAGGGGGTGACGGGATTGCGGTGGTGCAGCTCGGCGGCGTGCACCGCGAACGCGCCGTCCGGGTCGAAGGCGACCAGGTCGGCGTCGTGGCCGACGGCGATGGCACCCTTGGTGCCGGTGAGGCCGACCAGGGCGGCCGGGCCGCTCGCCATCCAACGGACCACGTCGGACAGGGTGTGGCCGCGGCGGCGGGCCTCGGTCCAGATCGCCGGCAGGCCGAGCTGGAGGGAGGCGATGCCGCCCCAGGCGGCCGCGAAGTCGCCGCTGCCGCCGAACTCGGGCAGCAGCTTGAGGTCCGGGGTGGACGGCGAGTGGTCGGAGACGATCGCGATGAACTCCCCGGCGGCCAGGGCCGCCCAGAGTGCCTCGCGGTTGCCCTCGTCCCGGATCGGCGGGCAGCACTTGAACGCGGTGTCGCCGTCCGGCACCTCCTCGGCCGCCAGGGTGAGGTAGTGCGGGCAGGTCTCGGCGGTCACCCGGACGCCGTCCGCGCGGGCCTGGCGCAGCAGCGGCAGCACCGCGGCGGAGGAGACGTGCAGGATGTGCACCCGGACACCGGTGCGCCGGGCGGTGTCGAGCAGCCGGGCCACGGCCGCGGTCTCGGCGTCGGCGGGCCGGGAGGCGAGGAAGTCGCGGTAGTGGACGCCGGGTTGCTGGGGGGCGGCGGCGAGGACGGCCGGGTCCTCGGCGTGGATGATCGCCAGGGCGCCGATCCGGGCCTGCTCGGCCAGCGCGGCCTCCAGGTCGGCCTGCTCGACGTGCGGGAACTCGTCCACCCCGGACGGGGCCAGGAAGCTCTTGAAGCCGAACACGCCCGCGCGGTGCAGCGGTTCGAGGTCCGGGACGTTGCCGGGGACGGCGCCGCCCCAGAAACCGAGGTCGACCCAGGCCTGACCTTCGGCGATCTTCCGCTTGGCCTCCAGGCCGTCCACCGTGGTGGTGGGCGGGATGGAGTTCAGCGGCATGTCGATGATCGTGGTGACACCGCCGGCGGCGGCGGCCCGGGTGGCGGTGGCGAAGCCCTCCCACTCGGTCCGGCCGGGCTCGTTGACGTGCACGTGGGTGTCGACCAGACCGGGGAGCAGGGCGGTGTCGCCGAGGTCGGTCAACTGCCGGTCGCCGGCCAGCAGCGCGCCGTGCTCGGCGATCTGCTCGATCACGCCGTCGCGGATCAGCACGTCAGCGGGACGCTCGCCGTCCGGCAGGACGACCCGGCGGGAGCGGATCACCGCCGTCGTGCTGACGGACGCCTCGCTGGGGGGCATGGGGGACCTCCGAAAACCTGGGTACGAGTGGGGTGTGCCGAAGGAATGCCCGGAGCCTAGGGCCGCCTTCAACAAAACGTCAATGTAGGAAGGTACGAGAGCCGGACCGTCGGATCAGTCGCCCAGCAGCGCGGCCGCGAGCCGTTCCCCGGCGACCTCGGCCAGCTCCGCCGCCCGGGACATGCTGTCCCCCGGCTGCTCGGCCAGATCGGTGAGCGCGTACGCGGTGGTGAAACCGGCCGCCCGCCACTCGCGCTCGGACAGCTCCAGCCGTCCGGCCACCGCGGCCACCCGAACCCCCGCCCGGGTGGCCGCCGCGGCTACGCCGGCGGGTGCTTTGCCATGGAGCGTCTGAGCGTCCAGGCAGCCCTCGCCGGTCACGACGAGGCGTGCCCCACGCACGGCCTCGTCGAAACCCAGCAGTTCGAGCATCAACTCGATGCCGGGTCGCATGGTGGCGCCGAGCAGGGCGAGGGCGGCGAAGCCCACCCCGCCCGCGGCCCCGGCGCCGGGGGCCTCCCGGACGTCCCGGCCGACGGCCTCGCCGACCGCGTCGGCGAAGCGGGTCAGCCCCTCCTCCAGGACCACCAGGTCCTCGGCGTCGGCACCCTTCTGCGGCCCGTAGACGGCGGTCGCGCCGCGCGGGCCGAGCAGCGGGTTGTCCACGTCGCAGGCCACCACGACCTCGACGCCGGTGAGCACGTCGGCCAGCGGCCCGAGGTCGATCCGGGCCAGCTTGCGCAGCGCGGCGCCGCCGGGCGGCAGCTCGACGCCGTCGGCGTCCTGGAGGCCGACGCCGAGCGCCTGGACCATGCCCGCGCCGCCGTCGGTGCAGGCGCTGCCGCCGAGGCCGAGCACGATCCGCTTGGCCCCCAGGCTCACCGCCCGGCCGATCAGCTGACCGACCCCGAAGGAGCCGGCCGCGAGCGGGGCGGTCCGGCCGCCGGGGAGCCTGGCCAGCCCGGAGGACTGCGCCAGCTCGACCACGGCGGTGTCGCCCCGGACGGCGAGCGCGGCGTCCACCGGCAGACCGGTGGGGCCGGCCACCTTGGCCGGGATCCGGGTGAAGCCGGCTGCCAGCGCGGCGGCCAGGGTGCCCTCGCCGCCGTCGGCGACGGGCAGTTCGCGGACCTCGACACCGGGCGCGGCACGGCGGATGCCGGCGGCGATCCGGGCGGCGACCTCGGCGCCCTCCAGGGTGCCCTTGAACTTGTCGGGAGCTACGACCACATGGCCCTGGGTGGGGGTGGCGGGCATGGTGCGGGCCTCACTTCCGGACGGCTCTGGCGTTGGTTCGTCAAGCATGTGCCCCGAAGGGCCGGGGCGGTGGCCCCGAGGGCCGCCGCGGGCCCGTGGGGCCGGTGCGGCCGGTCCGGTCCCGGAGGACCGGGGAGCGACCCCCTCCCCGCCGTTCCCCTCGTCCCGCTTCCGACGTACGAGAGGCTCCCCTCGGCGAGGGAGGGGGCCGGGCGGCGCACTGACACGACCGAAGTGTCCCCGACAGGGAGTGCGCGCCGCCGGTTTGGTCGATCGGCAGGAGGCGGATGAGCCCCGGCCCACCTGCCGATCGGGCCTGGCCTCCTGGTGGCGCGGGCACGACCGGATAGGTACACGCCACCAGGAGGAGTCAGTGGTACCGCGGGGGTACCGTCACTGCCGCGAGGGTCAGGCGATCTCGCGGCCGGAGAGCCGCTCGACGCCGCGCAGCAGCGCCGAGTGGTCGAGCGAACCGTCACCGTTGGCACGAGCGGAGGCGACCAGCTGGGCGACCACGGCGCCGACCGGCAGCGCGGCACCCACGGCACGGGCGGCGTCGGTGACGATGCCCATGTCCTTGTGGTGCAGGTCGATCCGGAAGCCCGGCGCGAACTCGCGGTTCAGCATGTTCGCCTTCTTGCGGTTCAGCACGGTGGAGCCGGCCAGGCCGCCGCCGAGCACGTCCAGCGCGGCGGCGAGGTCGACACCGGCGTTCTCCAGGAACACCACGGCCTCGGCGAGCACCTGGATGTTGACCGCGACGATCAGCTGGTTGGCCGCCTTGACGGTCTGGCCGGCGCCGGCCGGGCCGACGTGGACGACCGTGGTGCCCAGCACGTCGAACAGCGGCTTGGCCTCGGCGAAGTCCTCGGCCGCGCCACCGACCATGATCGACAGCACCGCCTCGACGGCGCCGGCCTCGCCACCGGAGACCGGGGCGTCCAGGGTGCGGACGCCCTTCGCCTTGGCGGCGGCCTCCACCTTGATCGAGGTCTGCGGGGTGATGCTCGACATGTCGATGACGAGCGTGCCGGGCTGGACGTTCTCCAGCACACCGCCCTCGCCCAGGACGGCCTGCTCGACGTGCGGGTCGGCCGGGACCATGGTGATGACGACCTCGGCGTCCTTCACCGCGTCCGCGATGCTGTTCGCACCGTGGCCGCCGGCCGCCACCAGGGCGTCGATCTGCGGCTGGGTGAGGTTGTAACCGGTGACGTGGTGGCCGGCCTTGACGAGGTTGGCGGCCATCGGGCTGCCCATGATGCCGAGGCCGATGAAGGCGATCTTGCGGCTCATCGCGTCGTTCCTTTGTACGTGGAGGGGTGGGGTGCGGTGACGGCCCGGTGGGACCTAGGCGGCGCGGTGCTCGCGCGGGAGCCACTCGAAGCTGTCGGCACTGACGCCGCCGGCCGGGCGGTACTCCAGGCCGATCCGGCCGGTGTAGCCGGCGGCGGTCAGGCGGGCGAAGAGGTCCTCGAAGTCCAGCTCGCCGGTGCCGGGCTCGTTGCGGCCCGGGTTGTCGGCGATCTGCACGTGGCCGAAGCGGTCGGCGTAGGTGTCGATGACGGCCGCCAGGTCCTCGCCGTTCTTGGCCAGGTGGTAGAGGTCGCAGAGGAACTTCGCGTTGCCCAGGCCGGTCGCGGCGTTGACCTTGTCGACGACCTCGACCGCGGCGGCCGCGGAGACCAGCGGGTAGTCCGGGGACTCCGGCTTGTTCAGCGCCTCGATCAGCAGGATCGCGCCGATCTCGTGGGCGGCCTTCGCGGCGACGACGAGGTTCTCCAGCGCGAGCGCGTCCTGCTCGGCCGGGTCCACGCCCTCGATCCGGTTGCCGTACAGCGCGTTGAGCGCCGTGGTGCCGAGCGAGGCGGCCAGCCCGGCGGCGATCGGGACGTTGGCGCGGAAGCGCTCCTTCTCGGCCGGGACCGAGACGGTGCCGCGGGCGCCCTTGCTCAGGTCGTCCAGGAAGTTGAGACCGGTGAGCCGCACACCGGCGTCGGTGAGGGCCTTGCGGAGCGCGTCCTGCTCGGCCTCCGACGGGGCGTGCTCCTCGCCGAACGGCCACCACAGCTCGGCGGCGGTGAAGCCGGCGGCGGCGGCCGCGGCCGGGCGCTCCAGGAGCGGGAGCTCACTGAACAGGATCGACAGGTTGACGGTGAAGCTGTGCGCGGCGGCGGCAGTCACGTCAATCACCTCTCATCTCTCTTCCGTCTTTCCGCAACTTCCACGATCCGGAAGAGCGATTCTGCTTGGTGGAAGCATGTCCGGCGCGTCGAGCGAGTGTCAAGACCGCCGCAACATTTTGTTGAAGAGGCCGAAACCGATCCCCCGCCCGGAGCGCTCCCTGTTCGATCGACCGGCCACCGGCCGGCCGCCGGTCGAACGGTGGGCGGACGGCGACCGGATGCCGACCGGCCGATGACCGGGCGCGCCCCCGCTCGCTAGAGTGAGCAGGTGCGATTGATGGTGGAGTTCACGACAGAACCGTTCGAACTGGACACGTTCCCGGAGCACGCCGTGGCGGCTCGGAAGGTGGTCGACGAGGCCGGCCTGGCCGTCGCCGTCGGCCCCTTCGGGACCGGCGCGGAAGGCGAGGCCGACCAGGTCCTGGCCGCCGTGACCAAGCTGCTCCGGGAGACCCTGAACGCCGGAGCGACCCGGATCTCGGTCCAGGTCAGCGTGCTCGGCGAGGAGGGCGGCGCACCGTGACCGAGCACGTGGACCACCCGCTCGCCGCGGCGATAAAGCCCCTGCTGGACGCCGTCGGCGCGACGCCCGTGCCGCTGGCGGAGGCGAAGGCCGAGGACGTCCTCCTGGAGTGGGAGGGCACCCCGGCCCTGGCCGTCCGGCTGCCACACCTGAGCAGCGCGCTGGACCGGCTGCTGGCCGAGATGGCCCGCCAGTTCGACGGCCGCCCGCTGGCCGAGCTGGACCGCTGGGAGAAGCAGCGCGTCGTCGCCCTGCTGGAGGAGCGGGGCGCCTTCACCGTCCGCCACGGGGTGGAGACGGTCGCCTCGGCGCTCGGCGTGAGCCGCTTCACCGTGTACAACTACCTCAACCGCCAGGACGGGACGAAGTCCGGCTGAGTGCGCGACGCCCCGGTCCGGCCGAAGCGGCCGACCGGGTGAACCCCGCCGGCCGGGCCAGTCTTCACCAGCCCCCGGCGGGGCACACTTGTCGCATCGCACACGAAACCCCCCGGCAACCGGCGGCGGTTCAAAACGTAACCACCAACCGTTCAACAAAGTGTTGACGGCCCGGTTGGGTGGATCTAGCTTGTGCGGGTGGCACCACTCTTCAGGAGGTCCACCCGTGACCAACCACCCCCACGCCCTTGACGCCCTGGCGGCGGCCGACGCCGCCGAGCTGCAAGAGATCCTGCTGGAGATCTGCTCCAGCCCCACCTGGGCCGGCGCCGTGGCGTCGGCCCGGCCCTGGTCCGACCGTACGGCCCTGCTCGACGCCAACGCGACGGCCATGGCCGCGCTGACGGCCGCCGACCTGCACGACGCGATGGCCGGCCACGCCCGGATCGGCACGCCCAAGGCGGGCGACGCCACCTCCGAGCGCGAACAGGCCGGTATCCGGGGAGTGGACACCGCACTCCTCGACGAACTGCGCGAGGCCAACACCGCCTACGAGGCGAAGTTCGGCCACGTGTTCCTGATCTGCGCCACCGGCCGCACCGCGGACACGATGCTCGCCGCCCTGCGGGAGCGCTACCCCAACGACACCGCCACCGAGGCGGAGATCGTCCGGGGCGAGCTGCGCAAGATCAACGACATTCGGATCAACCGTCTGCTCGACGAGAACTGACATATCGTCAGACAGTTCCGACGTATCGTCACACCTGCCATCAGTAAGGTCACTTCACCCATGACTGGCATCTCCACCCACGTGCTCGACACCAGCCTCGGCCGCCCGGCCGAGGGTGTCCCGGTCGAGCTCGCACTGCACACCGAGGGTGGCTGGAAGGTGCTCGGCACCTCCGCCACGGACTCCGACGGCCGGGCCAAGGACCTGCCGGCCGCGGAGGCGGGCTCGGTCGTCCGGCTGCTCTTCGACACCACCGCGTACTACGCGCGCTCGTCCCAGGAGCAGCCGTTCTTCCCCGAGGTCGCGATCGTCTTCACGGTCGCACCCGCGCAGCAGCACTACCACGTGCCGCTGCTGCTGAACCCGTTCGGATACTCGGTCTACCGCGGAAGCTAGACCGCTTGATTGATTGGGAGCCTGTCATGGCCCACGTGCTCGGTCAGAACCAGTACGGCAAGGCGGAGAACCGCATCGTCCGCGTCTACCGTGACAGCACCCGTCACGAGATCAAGGACCTGAACGTCTCGGTCGCCCTCTCCGGCGACCTCGACGACGTCCACCTCACCGGCTCGAACGCCAACTGCCTGCCCACCGACACCACCAAGAACACCGTCTTCGCCTTCGCGAAGGAGTACGGGATCGAGTCGGCGGAGCAGTTCGGCATCCAGCTGGCACGCCACTTCGTGGACAACAACGAGCCGATCCACCGCGCCCGGATCCGGATCGAGGAGTACACCTGGGACCGGATCAAGACGCCGGACAACTCGGCCCGCTTCATCGGGTCCGAGGAGGTCGGCCACTCCTTCGTCCGCCAGGGCCAGGAGACCCGCACCAGTGAGATCGTCTACGACGGCGAGCGCGTCCAGGTCATCTCGGGCCTCAAGGACCTCGTCGTGATGAACTCCACCAACTCGGAGTTCTGGGGCTACATCAAGGACAAGTACACCACCCTGCAAGAGGCCTACGACCGCATCCTCGCCACCCAGGTGACGGCGCGCTGGAAGTACGGCTTCGACGGCCGGGACGAGGAGCCCCAGCCGAACTGGAACCGCTCCTACACCCACGTGCGGCGGCACCTCCTGGAGGCGTTCGCCGAGACCTACTCCTACTCGCTGCAGCAGACCCTGCACTCGATGGGCACCCGGGTCCTGAACAACCGTGCCGAGGTGGACGAGGTCCGCCTGGAGCTGCCGAACAAGCACCACTTCCTGGTCGACCTGGAGCCGTTCGGGCTCAAGAACGACAACGAGGTCTACTACGCCGCCGACCGCATGTACGGCCTGATCGAGGGCACCGTGCACCGCGAGGGCGTCGTCCCGGTGATCCCGGTCGCCTGACCTCCCCCACCCCATGAACCCCGCCCGGCACCGCCGCACCCTCCGGCCTCCCACGGCCGGCCGGCGCCGGACGGTTCGCAGTACCCGTAACTCCTGCACCAGTAGTTTCTCCACCCCCCACCCACCGGAGATCGTGCCCGCCTCACGGCGGCCGGCCCGGGGTGCTGGAGAAGCGCCCCGAGGGATCCTTGCTCCGCCGTCCCGCCCTCGGGGGATCTCCAGCACCGCGGGCGCGCCGAGAGCCAGGGCACAAGAGGGGCTCGACATGGCACTCCGTTCCACCCGCACCACAGACGGCGGTTCCACCCCGGACAGAGACATCGTCCACCGGCCTCCCGGCCCGGAAGGCGTGTCAACCAACCTCCCCGACACGCCTTCCGGGCCAGGAGTCCACCCCGTGGACGAGCTGCTGCCGCCGGTGAAACTGATCTCCACCGGACTGCAGCACGTCGCCGCGATGTACGCGGGAGTCGTCGCTCCCCCGCTCATCGTCGGCGCCGGCGTGGGGCTCTCCCCCGCCGAGCTCGCCCTGCTCATCTCGGCCAGCCTGTTCACCGCCGGACTGGCCACTCTCCTGCAGACCCTCGGCTTCTGGAAGATCGGCGCGCGGCTGCCGTTCGTGAACGGCGTCTCGTTCGCGGGTGTCGCGCCCATGATCGCCATAGCCAAGGAGCACGGACCGAAGGACGCCCTCCCGGTGATCTTCGGAGCGGTGATCGTCGCGGGGCTCCTGTGCTTCCTCGCGGCACCGTACTTCTGCAAGCTGATCAGGTTCTTCCCGCCGGTCGTCCAGGGCACCGTGATCACCCTCATCGGGGTGTCCCTGCTGCCGGTGGCGGTGAACTGGGCGCGCGGCGGCTCGCCGGGCGCCCCCGGATTCGGCTCCGTGCGGGCCATCGGCCTCGCCGCGATCACCCTCCTCGCGGTGGTGCTCTGCAACCGGCTGCTGCGCGGTTTCTGGCAGCAGCTCTCCCTGCTCATCGGACTGGCGATCGGCACCCTGCTCGCCTTCCCGCTCGGCCTGGCCGACTTCGGCGCGGTCCAGGACGCGAAGGTCTTCGCGCTCCCCTCCCCGTTCCACTTCGGCGCCCCCGTCTTCGACGCGGCCGCGATCGTCTCGCTCTGCATCGTCATGGTGGTCTCGATGACCGAGTCCACCGCCGACATGCTGGCGCTCGGCAAGATCGTCGACCGCGAGGCCGACGAACCCACGCTCGCCGCGGGCCTGCGGGCGGACGGGCTGGCCACCGCGCTGAGCCCGGTCTTCAACGGCTTCGCCGCCAGTGCCTTCGCCCAGAACATCGGGCTGGTGGCACTGACCAAGATCCGCAGCCGCTTCGTGGTCGCGGCCGGCGGAGGCATCCTGATCCTGCTCGGGCTCTTCCCGGTGCTCGGATCGCTCGTCTCCCTGGTACCGCAGCCCGTCCTGGGCGGCGCCGGGATCGTGCTCTTCGGCACGGTCGCGGCGAGCGGCATCCGCACCCTCGCGGAGGCCGGCATGGAGTCCAGCTCGAACACCATCCTGGTGTCGGTCGCGCTCGGGGTCGGGATCATCCCGATCGCGGTACCGACCTTCTACGACGCTTTCCCGGAGGCCGTCCGCACCCTGCTGCACTCCGGGATCTCGGCCGGCAGCGTGATGGCCGTCCTGCTCAACCTGCTCTTCCACCACGTCGGAGTCGCCCGCCGGTCGCCGGCCGACGGGAAACCCGCGACGACGGTGCCGACGGCGACACCGTCCTGACCGGTTGACGGGGGGCGCGTGCCGCTCATCGCGCGCCCCCCTCAACCCTCCCCCATAGGAGTAAGACCATGGCAGTCCAGCCCCCGCCCGCCGACCAGCGGATCGTGATCGAGAACGTCGCGATCGCGACGGTCGACGCCAACGACACCGAGTACGCCCGCGGCCACGTGGTCGTCCTCGGCAACAAGATCGAGTCGGTCGGCGACGGCCCCGCCCCGCAGTGGCTGGACAACGTGGTACGCCGGATCAACGGCGAGGGTCACCTCGTCACCCCCGGCCTGGTCAACACCCACCACCACTTCTACCAGTGGATCACCCGCGGGCTCGCCCAGGACAACATCCTCTTCGACTGGCTGGTCGCCCTCTACCCGACCTGGGCCCGGATCGACGACAAGCTCGTGCACGCCGCCGCCCAGGGCTCGGCCGCCGCGCTGCTCAAGTCCGGCTGCACCACCGCCTCGGACCACCACTACGTCTTCCCGAAGGACGGCGGCGACATCCTCGGCGCCGAGATCGAGGCCGTCCAGGAGCTCGGCATGCGCTTCACCGCGCTGCGCGGCTCGATGGACCGCAGCAAGAAGGACGGCGGCCTGCCGCCGGACCACGCGGTCGAGAACACCGAGGAGATCCTGATCGCCTCCGAGGCGGCCGTGGACCGGTACCACGACTCCTCCTTCGACTCGATGCTGCAGATCGCCATCGCGCCCTGCTCGCCCTTCTCGGTCTCCACCGAACTGATGCGCGAGGCCGCCCTGCTGGCCCGTCGCAAGGGCGTCCGGCTGCACACCCACGGCTCCGAGACCGCCGAGGAGGAGGCGTTCTGCAAGGAGCTGTTCGGCATGGGTCCGACCGACTACTTCGAGTCGGTGGGCTGGCTGGGCGAGGACGTCTGGATGGCGCACTGCGTCCACATGAACGACTCCGACATCGCCAAGTTCGCCGAGACCGGCACCGGTGTCGCGCACTGCCCGTCCTCCAACGCCCGCCTGGCCGCCGGCATCGCCCGCGTCCCCGACATGCTGAAGGCCGGCGTCCCGGTCGGCCTCGGCGTGGACGGCACCGCCTCCAACGAGTCCGGCGAGCTGGGCACCGAGCTGCGCAACGCGCTGCTGATCAACCGTCTGCACGGCTCCCCGAGCGCGCTCACCGGCCGCCAGGCGCTGCGCCTGGGCACCATGGGCGGCGCCCGGGTGCTCGGCCGGCACAACGAGATCGGCTCGATCGAGGTCGGCAAGCTGGCGGACCTCGCCCTGTGGAAGATCGACGGCATCATGCACTCCTCGATCGCCGACCCGATCGCCGCGCTCACCCTCGGCGCCCTGCCGCCGCTGGCCGCCCTCTTCGTCAACGGCAACGCCGTCGTCGAGAAGGGTCAGCTGACCACGGTGAACGAGGACAAGATCGCGCAGGCCTGCGCCCGCGCCGCCAAGGAGCTCGCCGCCCGCCCCGTGTAACCCCTGAACTCCGGGCCGCCCAGGGACGGTGCGTCACCCGGACTCCGTGCGCCGCCCCTCGGGGAAACGCACGGAACACAGCCCCGGACCCACGGCGAGGGTCCGGGGCTGTGGCGTGCCCGGCGACCCGCTCCCACCCCCGTGGGGCGCGGGCCGCACGATCAGTGGGCCGCGGCCGGTGCCCCCGCACCCCGGGTGGCGGCCGGAAGCACGGCGCCCGCGAGCACGAAGACGCCCGCCAGGACCGCCCAGCCGGCCTGACCGTGATCGACCACGGTCAGGCCGACCACCAACGGGCCGATCACGTGGGCCGCCGCCTGGCCGCTCATGAACACCCCCTGGTACTCACCGTGGGCCCGCGGATCGGCCAGATCCAGACTCAGGGTCCAGCCACCGGCGGAGGTGAGCAGCTCGCCGAGGCTGTGCACCAGCGCCCCGGCCAGCACCGCCCCCACCGCCAGGGCGGCCGAACCGCGCGCGGCCGCCGCGTAGAGCAGACAGCCCACCGCCAGCAGCAGAGCGCCCCGGGCGCAGGCCCTCGCCGCGGACGGGACGTCGGCGACACCGCGGCTGGCGCGGACCTGGAACACCACCACCAGCAGGCAGTTGACCACGTTGACGGCGGCGACGGCGGCCGCCGGAGCGTCCGTCGCGAGCACGATCCACAGCGGGATGCCCACCGTGAGCACCGCGAACTGCAGCTCCAGCACCGCGTGCAGTGCGGTGATCAGCAGGTAGCGGCGGTCGCGCAGCGCCGTACGCCGGCGCGCCGGGTGCGGGCCCTTCTCCCGACGATCCGCCACCCCCGTCGTCGGCAGGCCGGCCAGCAGCGCCGTCGCGCCCAGGAAGCTCACGGCGTCCAGCACCATCACGGCGACGTACCCGGCGTAGCTGTCGGACTGCAGCGCCAACGCCGCGCCGCTGGACCCGATCACCAGACCCGCGTTCATCACCGAGCGCAGCAGGGCCCGCGAACGCACCTGGCTCTCCGCCGGCAGCGTCCGGGCGATCAGCGCGCTGCGCACCGCCGCCGCGCCGCGTTCCAGCACCGTCGCCACACAGGCCAGCGCCACGAAGGCGGCGAACGAGTGCACGAACGCGTAGCCGACGACGGCGACCGCCTCCAGCGGCCCGACCACCGTCAGCAGCCGCCGGGCGCCCACCCGGTCGGCGAGCCGGCCCATCGGCACCCCGGCGAACACCCCGCAGACGCCGGCCATGCTCAGCCCGAGCGCCACCCCACCGGGGGTCAGGCCGACCGAACGGGTCAGGAACAGCACGCTGACCGTCACGAACAGGCCGTTGCCGACGGTGTTCACCAGGCTCATCAGGGCGAGCCGGCGCAGCAGGGGGTCGGCGGGCAGCAGTCGACGAACGGCCGGAGGTGGCACCGCGGTGGAAGTCATGGCACCAGGACAGCGGGCTTCCCGAACCGGTGGAACTGATTTACCGTTACGGTCAATGTTCGAGTTCCACTTGGGCGTCGACGACCTCGCCGCCACCTGGTTCGGCTACTCCGCCCTGCAGGAGACGGTGTTGAGCATGCGCGCCCGCCGCTCGCCGGGCCGCTATCCGGAACAGCGGCCGTGGATCGCCGGCTGGCAGGACCGCTACGAGACGCTGGACACCGAGCTGTTGGAGTCGATGATCGCGCCGGTCGGCTTCGTGCCGGACTTCCTCACGCCGCGGCCCGCCGGTCCGCGCCCGGACTTCGCGGCCGAGCTGGCGCGGCTGGCGGCCACCCCGGCGGAGGTGGTGCGGGCCGACGTGCTGGAGGCGTACCGGGGCGGCGGCACGGCGAGCCCGCTGCCGCCGGTGCTGGCCGCGTTGATCGACGACCCGGCGGCGCTGACCGCCCGGGTGGCCGAGGCGCTGGACGCGTACTGGACCCGCTGCCTGTCCCCCACCTGGTGGCCGCGGGCCCGGTCGGTGCTGGAGGCGGACATCGCCCACCGGGGCCGGATGCTCTCGGAGCGCGGGGCGGAGGGCCTCTTCGCGGACCTCGACGCCAGGCTCACCTGGCACGCCGGGGTGCTGCGCCTCGTCGACCCGCACCCGGCCGTGAAGGCGGTGGGCACCACGGTGGATGTCGCCGGCCGGGGGCTGGTGCTGATCCCGACGCTGTTCGGGCTCGGCGCGCAGACCGACGTCACCCAGGCCGGGCCGCCGCTGGTCTGCTACCCGGCGCGGGGCCGGGCGACGATGGCGGAGGGGCTGGGCCCGCCGCGGCCGGAGCGGGCGGGCGGAGCCCTGGAAGGGCTGATCGGTGCGCCGCGGGCCCGGCTGCTGGCGATGCTGACCGTCCCGGCGAGCACCACGGAGCTGGCCCAGCGGATCGGGGTCACCCCGGGCGCGGTCAGCCGCCACCTGGGCGCGCTCGCCTCGGCGGGCCTGCTCGAACGCACCCGGCACGGCCACCGCGTGCTGTACCGGCGCAGCCGGCTCGGCGACGCGCTGGCCGCGGGCGGGGAGGTGTGACGACGGTGCCGGCGGACGACGGCGTCCGCCGGCCGTCCGCCGGCACCGGGCGGGCGGGTCAGGCCGTGCGGCCGAGGGTGGCGAGGTAGGCCCGCCAGCCGCCGTACTCGGTGATCTCGCGGTGCACCCCGCGGTCGAGCTCACCGCGGGCCAGCAGCATGGAGAGGCAGGGCGTGCCGTCCGCGAGGGTGATGACGCCCAGTTCGAGCTCACGGGGCTCGCCCGGGAGGATCACGTCGCGCAGGTGTGCGAGGGGGACGTCGTACAGCTCGCCCTCGACGGCGGTGTCGACGGCCGGGTCGGCCAGCAGGCCCGGGCAGACGTCCCCGATCGAGAAGAAGCGGTAACCCGGTGCGGTGCGGACCGGGCCGACCAGCGCGTCGGCGACCGAGGCGTGGAAGGGACCGCCGACCATGGCCTGGCCGTTGAAGAAGATGCGTGCCACGAGGGTTCCTCCGGAAAAGGGCCGTTCCGCACGGCGACGAGAGGACAGGTGGATTCGTCGCCGTACGGAACGGAGCAAAGGGGCGCGTCGACTGCTACAAGCCGGCAGACGGCAGCGGCTGCGCGCGCGGATAGATTGGGATCAGCCCAGCAGGGGCAGCGCGGGCAGGGTCAGGAAGTCCGCGAACTCCTCGGCCAGGGCGACCTGTTCGAAGAGCTTGGCGGCCTCGCGCCAGCGCCCACCGGCGTAGGTCTCGTCGCCCAGCTCGGCCCGGAGCGCGGCCAGCTCCTCGGCCACCAGGCGGCGCACCAGCTCGGCGGTGGCCTTCTCCCCGGTGTCGGAGAGCACCACGCCGTTGTGGATCCACTGCCAGATCTGCGAGCGGGAGATCTCGGCGGTGGCGGCGTCCTCCATCATGTTGAAGATGGCGACGGCCCCGAGACCGCGCAGCCACGCCTCGATGTAGCGGACGCCGACCTGGACGGCGTTGTGCAGGCCCGCGTGGGTGCACCGGCCGCCGGCGCCGGCGATGTCGAGCAGCTGCTCGGCGGTGACGGGCTCGGCCGGGCCCGGGTTCGCCTTCTGGTGCGGGTGCTCGCCGAGGACGGCGTCGAAGGAGGCGCGGGCGACCGGGACGAGGTCCGGGTGGGCGACCCAGGAGCCGTCGAAGCCGTTGCCGGCCTCGCGGTCCTTGTCGGCCCTGACCTTCTCCAGGGCGGCCGCGTTGACCTCCGGGTCCCGGCGGCTGGGGATGAAGGCGGCCATGCCGCCGATGGCGTGCGCGCCGCGCCGGTGGCAGGTCCGCACCAGCAGCCGGGTGTAGGCGGCCATGAACGGGGACGCCATGGTGACGCTGTTGCGGTCCGGCAGGATGTAGTGCTCGCCGGCGTCGCGGAAGTTCTTCACGATCGAGAACAGGTAGTCCCAGCGGCCCGCGTTGAGCCCGGCCGCGTGGTCGCGCAGCTCGTAGAGGATCTCCTCCATCTCGAACGCCGCGGTGATGGTCTCGATCAGCACGGTGGCGCGGACGGTGCCGTGCGGGATGCCGAGCGCGGCCTGGGCGTGGGTGAAGACGTCGTTCCAGAGCCGGGCCTCCAGGTGGCTCTCGGTCTTCGGGAGGTAGAAGTAGGGGCCGGAGTTCGGGTCCTCGGCGCCGCGCGCGAGCAGCCGCGCCGCGTTGTGGAAGAAGTAGAGCCCGAAGTCGAGGAAGGCCCCCGCGACCGGCCGGCCGTCGACCAGCAGGTGGTTCTCGTCCAGGTGCCAGCCGCGCGGGCGGACCACGACGGTGGCCAGCTCGGCGGCGGGCTTGAGGGCGTAGGCCTTGCCGGCCGAGGAGGTGAAGTCGATCCGGCCCTCGAAGGCGTCGATCAGGTTGATCTGACCGCTGACCACGTTCTCCCAGGTCGGCGAGGTGGCGTCCTCGAAGTCCGCGAGCCAGACCCGGGCGCCGGAGTTGAGCGCGTTGATGACCATCTTGCGGTCGGTGGGACCGGTGATCTCGACCCGGCGGTCCTGGAGGGCGCGCGGGGGCTCGGCCACCGTCCAGTCGCCCGCCCGCACAGCGGCCGTCTCGGGGAGGAAGTCCAGGGTGCCGGCCCGGGCGATCTCGGCCCGTCGGGTCCTGCGGCGCACCAGGAGCTCCTGCCGGCGGTCCTCGAACGCGCGGTGGAGGCCGACGACGAAAGCGACCGCCTCCGGAGTGAGCACCTCCTCGGCCCGGTGGACTCGCGGACCGGCGACAGTGACGACCGGAGCGGCGGGGGAGACGCCGGCGGGTCCCTGATCTGTAGCCATGAGCAGGACACTCCTAAGACGGTTGAGCATGGCGAAGGGAGTTCCGGTGGGAACTTCCTTGATCTGAACCGATCTGAACCCCACGTGGTGGGGGGTTCGATTCTGTAAGGTGGAGACTAGTTTCCGCGATACAGAATTTCAACGGTTTGTTGAGGTGATCGCAGGGACTCTACTCCTCTCCCGACAGCGAAGGGAACGCCGGTGGTCGCGACCCCCGACACAGCATCGACGACGGGCACGGACCGCGCGAGCGGCGGCGTGCAGTCCGTCGAGCGCGCCTTCCTGCTCCTGGAGGCGCTGGCCGATGCCGGCGGTGTGGCGACGCTCAGCGAGCTCTCCACCTCCTCCGGGCTGCCCATGCCAACCATCCACCGCCTGGTTCGTACCCTCGTGCAGCAGGGCTATGTCCGCCAGGACACCGCGCGCCGCTACACCCTGGGGCCCCGGCTGATCCGGCTCGGCGAGACCGCCGGGCGGCTGCTCGGCAGCTGGGCCCGCCCCTACCTGGCCGAACTGATGGAGGCCACCGGCGAGACGGCCAACCTGGCCGTCCTGGAGGGCGGCGAGGTGGTGTACGTCGGACAGGTGCAGTCGCGGCGCTCGATGCGGATGTTCACCGAGGTCGGCCGCCGGGTGCAGCCGCACTGCACGGGTGTCGGCAAGGCCCTGCTGGCCCAGCTGCCCGAGGAGGAGGCGCGGGCGGTGCTCGGCCCCAACCCGCTGCCGGCGCACACCTCCTACACCGTGACCGACCCACAGGAGCTGCTGGCCCAGCTGGCGGAGGCGCGCGAGCGCGGCTACGTGGTGGACGACCAGGAGCAGGAGATCGGGGTGCGCTGCATCGCGCTCGCGGTACCGGGCGCGCCGACCCCGACGGCACTCTCGGTGTCCGGCCCGGAGGCCCGGATCCGGGCGCTGGAGGAGCAGGCGGGCGCGGCCTCGCTCGTGCCCGTGATGCACCAGATCGCGGCCCGGCTGGGGCAGGTCCTGGCGCCCTGACGCGGCGTCATCTCCAGTGCCCCGGGCGGGAGGTCGCCGGATCCGGCGACCCCGCCGTCCTCGCCCGGCGGCTTCCGGTACCGGGGTTCGCCCGTTCGGGCGGCCCCCGGGCGGGTTGGAGCGGCGGCGGCAGGCCGGTCGGTCACGCTGGGTGCGGGCGCGCTCCGCGACGGCGCGGGGCGCCGGAACGCGAGGGCAGGGTGAGCGGCCATGGCACGGAGACGGTCCGTACGGGGTTTCATCAGCAGGTCACTGACGACGGGGTGCGCCCTGGTGGCGATGGTCGGCGGGACGGCCCTGGCCTGTCCGGCCGACGATCCCGCGCCGAACGCCGAACAGCCCGCCGGGGCGGTGGTCGCCGTACCGGCCCCGTCCGACTCCGACCTGGAGGTGGTCCGGCTCGACCCGGACCCCGCCGTGCCCGGCGGCACCACCACGCTGCACGCCTTCGTCGCCAACCGCGGCCCGGACCGGACGGCCTCCCCGTTCACCGTGGTGATCACCCTGCCGGAGGGGGTGACGGCCGAGGAGCCGTTCTTCCCGGAGGACTGCTACACCTTCCAGAACGGCCACCGGGTGCGCTGCACCTTCCCGGCCGGGCTGCCGAAGTTCCGGAGCGCGACCGCGCTGATCCCGTTGCGGCTGGCCGCCACCGTGCCGCTCGGCGAACTGGCGGGCGGCTACGTCGCGGTGCGCGGCGACGACGACCGCAACGAGGCGAACAACCGGCAGCCGTTCACGATCCAGGTCGTGGAGACCACCGAGGGTTGAGCCGGGCCCGGCCGCCCGTGACGGGCCGACCCGGGCCGTACCGTGCTGAGCCGTGGTGGCCCAGGACGGTACGGCCCGGGTCGTTCCGCCTAGCGGTAGACGCGGACGTAGTCCGCGGCGAAGGTGATCGGGGCGGTGCCCGTCGGCGCGGGGTGGTACTGGCCCGCGCTCAGCGAGAGGTTGAGGATCAGGTACGCCGACCAGTTGGCGCCGACGCCCTTGCCGTCCGAGTAGACCTTGGTGCCGTTGACGTACCAGTCGACCGAGTTGGCGCCGTAGGAGGTGCCGATGGTCACCCAGCCGTCCTTCGCGATCGCCTTGGCGTCCGTGTAGTACAGGTGGCCCGGGTTGACGTGGTTGGTGAGCTCCAGCAGGTTCGGGTTGTCGGGGTGGTACTCGAAGGAGTCGATCTCCCCGTTGCCGTTCTTCCACGTCCAGAGCGCCGGCCAGGCGCCGGTGCCGGCCGGGAGCTTGACCCGGGTCTCGGCGTAGTCGCCGGTCTTCACCTGGAAGCCCTCGCCGGAGTACTCGGTGGTGAGCAGCCCGGTGTCCCAGGACTGCTTGCCGTTCTCCAGCTTGTTGGCGCCCGGCTTGGCGGTGAAGGTGGCGACGCCGCCCGAGACGCTGACGTTGTTCTTGTTCAGCCAGTCGAGCTTGTTGTCGTCCGGGTTGTGGTTGCCGTAGCGGTACGCGCTGCTCTTGTCCCCCGTCCAGCGGGAGCCGTAGGCGATCGGGCCGCTGAACTCGTCGGACCAGGTGAGCTTCTTGCCGGCGACGGGAGCGGTGGTGGCCGGGGTGCTCGTCGTGGCGGTCGCCGACGGCGAGGGGGTGGGCGTGGAGGTGGCCGTGGGGGTCGGCGTGGCCGTGGGGGTCGGCGTGGGCGACGGGGTGGTGGTGCCGTCGGAGACCACGAGCCGCTGCGAGGGCAGGTTGTGCCAGGCCCCCGCGGAGTCCTGCCAGAAGCCGAACTGGGTGTAGGTGCCGACCGGCAGGGTGCGGGCACCGGTGGTGATCGACAGGCCGCCCGGGCAGATCCGCGCGTTGGCGACGTTGCCGGGGAAGTCCAGGTTGCGGCCGGCCCCGTCGCGCACGCCGACGCCCAGCGTCTTCGCGGTGAAGCAGGCCGAGGAGTGGACGGTGAGCGAGGCCGTGGAGGCCTTGCCCGCGACCATGGCGGCCGGGGCCAGCTTGTCCTGGGTGACGGTCGGCGCGGTGGCCGCCTGGGCTCCGGTCAGGGCCGGGACGCCGAGCAGGCCGGCGCCGCTGATGGCGAGCGCGCCGGTGGCGGCGAGGGCGGCCTGGCGGCCGCGGTGGGTGGGGCGGGCGTGACGCGGCGTCGCGCGCCGGGCAGGCTTCTGCATGGCGGTGTCCTCTGTGACGCCTGCGAGGTGAGCTGTCGGGTTCGGGCAGAGGTCGCCCGGCCGCCTGTGGAGCGGCTTCACCCCTAGCCTCGGTCCGCACGCGGGAGCGCGCGGGCCGGGCACTGACCTGGGTCCCCCGCTCCCGTCCGCTGTGGTGCTCGACTGCCGGCCGGCGGGTGGACAGGACTCGGCGTCCCGACGGCGGGGTCCGCGAAGGCGGACCCGTGCAGGCTAGGCAGGCCGTCCGGAAGGCGACAACTCCGGAGGGGATGTTGTCGCGCAGCTCACAGTGGAGCACCGTCGAGTTGATCAAGTGGGCGGTGGAGTTGATCAGTTGGCGGCACCGGCGACTGCCGCCCACGGCCTGTGCCTGGAGAAGGTTGTCGCCCTGCTTGTGGGCGAAGTCGATCGCGAACACCCGGTGGCCGTCGGCGGCCAGGTACTGGGCGAGCCCGGTGGACGGGCAGGCCGACGCCCCGGCGGCACCGCAGCCGCCCCCTGCGTCGGGGGCGGCCCAGGCGCGGTCGGCGTTGTCGTTGGCACCGTGGACGAGCAGCACGGGGGTCGCCCGGGTGCCGGCGTCCCAGCCGGCGGCGGAGTACAGCAGGAAGCGGCCGGAGTACGGCCGGGGGACTCCGCCGAACCAGGTGAGGCGGGCACCGTCCCGGTCGCCGCGACCGTCGGGCGGGTACTGCTCGGCACGGAAGCCGGGCGTGGTGTCGAGGTAGCGCTCGACCTTGGCCCAGCCGTTGCCGGGGGCCGGGAAGCTCGCCTCCAGGGCGGGGGCGGCGGTGTCCGGGGGCGCGGCGGCGGCGGTGGGAGTGGTGGCTCTCGCTGTGGCCGGTGGTGCGCCGAGGAGCAGCGCGGCGACGGTGAGCAGGGTGGTCAGGACGGCGGTGACGGCGGCGGGCGGACCACCGGGGGCGGACCGGGCGGGGGCGGGCCGGGCGGGGGCGGGCCGGGCGGGGGCGTCGGGCGACGCCGGGGTTCTCGGTGCGGACGGTGCGGCAGGGCATCGGCGGCTCCCTGGTCGGGCGCGGGCAGGACCGGGCCCGCGTCCCGGTGGGCCGGTGGGCCGGTGGGCCGGTGGGCCGGTGGGCCGGTGGGCCGGTGGGCCGGTGCCGGCACCGTACGGCCGGACCGCCGGGGCGCCGATGTGCCGGTGCCACACCCGACCGCCGGACCGCGTGGCGTCCGGCCCCGTGGCGTCGGGCCCCGTGGCGGGGTGCCCGCAAGTTCGCCGCGAAGGTCGGCCGGTCCGATAGGTTGGGGGTTCAGCCGTACCGCACAGACAAGAGACGAGGACCCGTCCCGCCATGACCGCGCCCCTGCCCGCCTTCGCCGGCCGCACCTACCTCTTCCAGGTCGACAACGGCGCGGCCTTCCGCAACGCCTACTCGCCCGACGGCAAGCGGCTGCGCTGGGAGGGCCTCGGCGAGTCGGCGGGCCAGTGGGAGGACGTGGCGCTGCACATCGCCGAGATCGGGCCCGAACTGTACTTCGTCAGCTGGACCGAGCAGAGCGGCATCACCGTCAGCCATGTGATGGACCTCGGCAAGCTCACGGTGCGCGCGTTCTGGACGTACGAGGGCGAGGGCGGCCGGGTCGGCGAGCTGCACACCGGGACGCTGGAGCCGGTGGCCTGAGCCGACGGACGGACGGGCCGACGGCTCAGGCCGACCGCCTGAGCCGGCCGAGCGGTTGCCCGGTCAAACGGCGTGGTCCGGCACCTTGAGGTGCTGGGAGAGCCACTCCAGCGAGGACGGCAGCAGCCTGCTCCACGTCTCGAAGTTGTGGCCGCCGGTCTTCATCATGCTGTAGGAGACCTTCATCGGGTGGTGCGCGGCGGCCACGAAGGCCTCGGTGTCCCGCCGGTAGTCGCCGTCGCCCTCCCGGGTACCGGCCAGCAGCACGGACACCCCGGGGTGCGGCAGGTTCTTCAGCCGCCACATCAGGTCGGCCTCGTTGCGGCGCTGCTGGCTTCCCTTGAAGAGGTCCCCGGTGGTCGGGTCGTCGGCGGCCTGGTAGTAGCCGGAGAGCGAGACGGCGGTCGGGAAGACCTCCGGGTGACGCATGGCGAGCTTGAGGGCGCAGTAGCCGCCGGTCGAGTTCCCCATGAAGCCCCAGGCCTGCGGGTCGGCGGAGACCCGGTACGTGGCCTGGATCGCGGCCGGGACGTCCTTGGTGAAGTACGTCTCCGACTGCGCGCCGCCCGGGATGTCCTCGCACTCGGTGTCCTGCGGCAGCGCGGGCGAGGGGCGCATCAGCACCATCACGGTCGGCTGCATCCGACCCTCCTGGAGCAGCTTGAGCGCCGCGCCCGGGTAGTTCAGCCGGGTCACCAGGTTCTTCGCGATGCCCGGGAAGCCGGTGCTCACGATCACCGCCGGGAACTGCTTCTGCGCGTACTCCGGCTGGAAGTACTGCGGCGGCAGATAGACGTACCCCTCGGTGGAGAGCCTGGTGGCGGCGCCGTCGATGCGGACCTCGCGGATCTCGCCGGACTGCCGGGGGTCGCGACCGAGCGCCCCGCCGCCCTTGACCGAGGCGTGCCCGATGGTCTCCACCTGCAGGCGGCCGGAGGCGTCCGCCTTGTTCTGGATGACGACCGGGCCGTTGTCACCGGTGCCGAGCAGGTCGTCCCAGCTGCTGTAGAAGGCGAAGTAGTTGTTGGCCACCAGGCCGAGCGCCGCGAGCACGGTGAGCTGGGTGGCGAGCAGCGCGCCGATCCGGCCGAGCACCGCCTGCCAGGACTTCTTCGCCAGTCTCGGCCAGAGCCAGACCGTGGCGGCCGTCACCACGACGGCGATCAATACGGTCAGCGCCAACACCTTGTGGCTCGTCAGACCCATGTCCTGCTTGCTCCCACGCCTCGAACTCCCTCGTCCCCGCTGTAGGGACACCCGGGACGGCCGCCCCGGTTCCCCCGTCCACCGCGGAAGCCGCCGCCGAGGCGCGATCAACAACCCTAGCGCTCCACCGAGCCCGTCCGGACCCGCCGACCAGCGGGGAGCGCGGGCCGGTCCGACGGCGGGGCCGCCGTTGGGCGGACGACAGGCGGCCGGCAGGTGTCCGACGGGCGCACGGCGGGTGCACGGCGGGTGCCCGACGGGTGCACGACGGCGGATGGCATCACGAGGGGGGAAGGAAGCTGGGGATGCGTCAGCTGACGCTGCTCCAGAGGCGAAGTCCGGCCGTGAGTTCGCGCATGCACCGGGCGCCCAACTCCTGGGGTGAGCCCGGTCCGGCGGCGGGGGCGTCGGAGAAGGCCCACTCCTCCAGGGCCACCCGGATGGCGGTGGTCGCGGCGGCCGCGGCGAGCCGGATCTCCAGTTCGTCGGTGCCCCGGGGGCAGCGGGCGGTCAGCACCGCGCGCAGCCGCTCCTCCGAGTCGGCGTGCACCCGCTGCCAGACCGAGTCGAGACGGGGATCACGCAGGAGGTCGCGCGTCCAGTGCATGGCCTCGACGGACGGGGTGTCGGTGGGCGTCAGCGACTCGACCGCCGATCGCTCCAGCGCCTCGCGCACCGGCAGGTCGGCCGAACTCTCCGCGAAGAGCAGCACCCAGCGCCGGCCACCGGCCGCCAGCAGCGGGGCGACGGCGTCCTCCTTCACGGAGAAGTACCGGTAGAAGGTGCGCACCGAGATGCCGGAGGCGAACGCGATCTCCTCGGCCGTGGTCGCCTCGGCGCCGCGCTCGGCGAAGAGCGCGGCGGCGGTACGGGCGATCTCCAGCCGAGTGGTGTCGCGGCGGCGCTGATTCAGGGTGGGACGTCCGGTCACGCGGCCCAGCGTACGCGGACCGGCGAGCGGGATGGCGCGGCGTGCCGAAGTGGCGGGGCGTGTCGGAGTGGCGGGGCGTGCCGGAGTGGCGTGATCTGTCGAAGTGGCGTGCCGTGCCGGGGTGACGTGACGTGCCGCTGTGGCACGGCAGGCCCAGGTCGCAGGGCCTGCCCGCTTGGCAGGGCCTGGCCCAATGGCACAGCCTGCCTGATCGGCGTGCTGTGCCGGGGTGGCGTGACGTGCCGACATGACACGGCAGGCCCAGGTGGCACGGCCTGCCCGCGTGGCACCACGCGCCTGGATGGCACGGCGTGCCCGCGTGGCGCAGCACGCGGAGCGGCGCCGCCCGCCAGAACGGTCTCCATCGAGCGACGTGGCAGCTCAGGCCACCTGTCTTGTCGTGCCAGCTTGGCATGACATGACTTATTGGCACGTTATGCCACTTCGGCGTACCGTGTCAGGCGAGGTCGCGAGACCACGAACGAACGGAGTACCACCATGGAGCGCTTCAGCGGACGCAACGTCCTGATCACCGGCGGCGGCTCGGGCATCGGCCAGGCCACCGTGCACCGGGTGCTCGCCGAGGGCGGGCGGGTCGTCGCGGTCGACGTCAACGAGGACGGCCTGAAGGCCACCCTGGACCGGGCCGTCGCCGACGGCACCGCGGACCGACTGACCACGTCGGTCGTGGACATCGCGAACGAGGCCGCGGTCCGCACGGGCGTGGCCGAGGCGGTGGCCGGGCTCGGCGGGCTGGACGTCCTGGTCAACGCGGCCGGGATCCTGCGCTCCTCGCACACCCACGAGACCAGCCTGGAGTTCTGGAACAAACTGATCGCGGTCAACCTGACCGGCACGTTCCTGATGACCCGCGAAGCGCTCCCGGCGCTGCTCGCCGGCGGCCGGGGCGTGGTGGTCAACTTCAGCTCCACCTCCGCGACCTTCGCCCACCCCTACATGGCCGCGTACGCCGCGACCAAGGGCGGCATCCAGTCGTTCACGCACGCGATCGCCTCGGAGTACGCCAAGCAGGGCCTGCGCGCGGTCTGTGTGGCCCCCGGCAGCATCGACAGCGGTATGACCAACAACCCCGGCCTGCCCTCGGACGCCGATTTCAGCCTGCTGGCCAAGCTCTCCCCCGCGCTCGGCCAGGGCTTCGCCGGGCCGGAGACGGTGGCCGGCGTGATCGCGATGCTGGCCTCGGACGACGGCGCCTTCGTCACCGGCACCGAGATCCGGATCGACGGCGGCACCCATATGTGACCCCGGTTCGCGCCCGGGTTCGCGCCCCGGGCCGGACGGCGGGCCCGCGCGGCGGCCCCGGGGGGGTGTCCCGGGGCGCCGCGGTGGCCTTTACTGGAAGGGAGGGCACCCGAGCCGGCGGACGGACGCCGCACCGTGCGCCGCCGCCGGTGGTTCAGCGGCTCGCCCGGCAGGAGGCCGTGCCATGAGCTCACCTTCACGAGAGCAGGCCTTACCCCGTCTCGTCGTCGACAGTCCGGACCGGCTCCGGGGCCAGGTGTTCGTCCTCGCCGACCGGCCGATGCTGGTCGGCCGGGACTCCACCTGTCAGATCCGGGTCGGCGATCCCGGCGTCAGCCGACGCCATGCCGTGGTGTGGCGGTCCGACGGTCACACCAGCGTCGAGGACCTGGCCTCCACCAACGGCACCCGGCTGAACGGCCGGCCGGTGCGGGGACAGCAGGAGGTGCACGCCGGGGACGTCCTGGACTTCGGGCCCTTCGAGGTGCACTACGAGGACCCGTACGAGGCCGCCACCGTCCCCGGCGCCGGTCAGCAGGGCCCCACCGCCAGCACCCGGACCGCCGAGCTGCCGCTGCGGCAGGAGCCGGCGGAAGGGCGCGGGCCGCAGGGAGCCCCCCGGCAGCAGCAGCCGCCGGCCCCACCCGTCCCGCCTCAGGCCCCCCGGTACCACTCGCCGCCGCAGCGCCCCGCGGCGCAACGGCCCCCGCCGGACCGGCCCCCGCCGCCGCCGGCCGGGGCGGATCGCCGGTTCGACGTGGGACAGCAGCAGGCCGGCAATCTCAGCAACGTCGCCGGCAACCAGTACAACGTCGTCATGCAGGCCCGGCGGGAGAGCTTCTTCCGCGAGATCGCCGCCACCCGGACCAAGGCGCGCCACTTGGTCGTGACGGGCTTCGTGCTCTTCGTGGTCGGCGGCGCGGTCTACGGCTGGGCGATCATCAGTTTCATCGCCAAGACCAACGACGCGGTCAGCTCCGCCCGCCCCGACGTCACCGTGCCCAATGTGCTCGGGCCGGAGATCGGCGGCATGCCGGTGGGCGCCATCGGATTCGCCGTGGCGGCGATCGGCAGCGTGCTGATCGTCATCGGCATCGTCCTGCACATCGTGGCCACCTCCCGGCGGCGCCGTTTCGAGTCGGAGGAGGCCCAGCGGCTGCAGGCGCCGCCACCGCGCTGATTCCCCGCCCACCCCCGTACTCCCGGACCTACGGACCGGAGGCCCGCCATGGTCTTCAACATCGGCAACCAACAGGGCGGCGTGATCAACAACGTCGCCGGCGACCAGACCGTCCGGGGCGGCCAGTCGGTTCACTTCACGGCGGACGGGCGGGACGTGCGCGAGCTGGTCGGCGAGCTCCGCACCGCCGTCGATGGGGCGCAGCTGCCGCCGGCGGTCGCGCCCGAGGTCCGGACCGAGCTCGACGCGCTGGACGACGAGGTCACCCGGCCGGAGCCGGACCACGAGGCGGTGGCGGGCCGGCTCACCCGGATCACCCGGCTGCTCTCCTCGGCCGGCGCACTGGTCGCGGCCGGCACCGGACTGCTCGGGCCGCTCTCCGCCCTGGCGGGCTGGCTCGGCACGCTGGGCCAACCGATCCTGCGGGCCCTCGGCGGCTGAGCGGAACCCGGGCCGGACGACGGACACCCGGATGACGAACGCCGGGCGACGAACGCGGGACGCCGGGCCACCGGCGTCAGGCGGCGGAGCGGGGGACGGCCAGCGCCTCGGCGGGGTTGGTGACGAGGAGCCGCCGGCTCAGACCGGGGCCGAACTCGCGGTCGAGGCGCGGTCCGACCGAGGTGAGCAGGTGGGTCGGCCCCGGGCTGTGCCGGGCGGTGCGGGTGGTGGTGTCGCCGCCGAGGAGGAGCCGGTCGACGTGCCCGGCCTCGACCAGCGCGGCGACGGTGTCGAACAGGTGGTGGTCGGTGGCGTGGTGAGCCCGGGAGGGACCGTCCAGGGCCAGGTAGGCGCCGGAGTCGGCGAGGTGCCGGTGCAGACGCAGGTCGGGCAGGCGGTTGAGGTGGCCGAGGATCACCCGGTGGGCCGGTACGCCGTACTGCCCGCAGAGCAGGTCGAGGACGTCCGGCGCGGCGGTCCCCAGTTCGTGGTGGACGGCGATCGGGGCTCCGGTGGCGTGGTGCGCCTCGGCGGCGGCCGCCATCACCCGGCGGGTGTGCGGGCCGAGGTCGTGGTAGTCGCCCGCCACCTTGATCAGCCCGGCCCGGACGCCGGCCGGCGCGTCGCGCAGGCCGGTGGTCAGCTCGGCGGTGAACAGCTCGGCGAGCCCGTCGTACAGCCCGGCGAGCAGCTCCGGTTCGTAGTGGACGGCCTGGTGCAGGCCGGTGGCCGCGACCAGGTGGACCCCGGTCGCCCGGGAGAGTCCGGCGAGGGCGGAGGCGCCGCGGCCCATCCCGTACGGGGTCCACTGGACCAGCGCCCGGCCGCCGGCCGCCGCGAAGGCGCGCAGCACCCGCTCGGCCGCCGCCGGGTCGTCCAGCTCCTCGCCGGGCAGCCGGGGACTGCGCAGGAAGAGGTGGTCGTGGGCGTCGCAGACACCGAATTCGGCCGGGTCGAGGTCGCCGAGAACGGTGCGGATCACGCCGCCCCCGGTGGTGGCGGCGGCGGTGGAAGGGCGGGCGGCGCTCACGCGGCCCGGCTCCCGGCGTCCGCCTCGGCGAAGGCGGCCCGGGCCACCCGCAGACCGGCCAGGGCCTTGGGCACGCCGACGTAGGGCGCGAGGTGGACCAGCACCTCGGTGATCTCCGCCCTGCTCAGCCCGACCCGCAGGCTGTTGCGGACGTGGTCGGCGAGCTGCGGCTCCACCCCGCCGAGGGCGGTGAGCGCGGCCAGGTTGGCCACCTGGCGGTCGCGCGGCGCCAGCCCGGGACGCTGGTAGGTGCCGCCGAAGAGGCTGGTGACGATCCAGTCGGCGAAGCCGGGCGCCAGCTCGTCCAGACCGCGCAGGGTGGCGTTCTGGGTCTGCGGGCCGGCGAGTTCGTCGAGCAGCGCGTAGCCGGCGGCCCGGTCGAACGGGGTGGGGACGAGGTCGTCGGGGTTCATGGCGGGAGGGCGTCCTTTCACCAGTGGCGGCCGGCGGGCAGCCGGTCGAGTTCGGGGGCGGAGAGGTGCAGCACCCGGTAGCGGGTACCCGGGTCGGCCTCGGGGGCGGGACCGGTCCGGAGCGCGACGCGCAGCAACTCCCAGCGATCGGGGTCGACGGCCACGGCGGCCGTGTGCAGCCCCGGGTCGTCGGGCAGGGCGGCGAGCGCGGCCTCGACGGCCTCGGCCGGGTCGGTGCCCTCCGGGATGCGTTCGAGCCGACGGGTGGCGGCGGCCACCGGCCCGGTGGCGGAGCCGCGGCGCAGACCGGCGCCGAGCCAGTGCCGGACCGCCGGGCGGCCGAAGTCGGCGCTCAGGCCCCGGAAGCCCGGGCCCCAGAGAAAGCTGTTCATGCCTTCGGGGGTTCGCCAGAGGTAGAACGGGGCGTACTGGTTGACGGGCGAGCGGTCGTGGCCGCGCTCGCGGACCAGGTACGCCTTGAGGCCGAGGCCGGGATAGGCGTCGATCAGGTGGCCCTTGTCGGCGACCCGCCGGTGGATGATCCCCATGTCGTAGTCGGCGGGGAGGGTGATCTCGTACTGCATGGCGTGCACGGCGGGGTCCTCACAGGAGGGCTTCGGTCAGGGGACTTCGCGCAGGGGGCTTCGGGTACGGCGCATTCGGGCACCGCGCTCCAGCACGGCACGGCACGGCACGGCACCGCACGGCACGACACCCCACCGCACGGCGCTTCGCGCAGGGGCCGGGCGCGCCGGGACCGGGCCGGCGGTCTCAGCCGGTGCGGTGGGCGGCGAGCAGCCCGAGGGCGCCCCGGACGGCCTGGTCGAACGGCTCGGCCGTCCCCGCCGCGCGGGCGAGCACGTAGCCGCCCTGGACGACGGCGACCACCGCGGCGGCGGTGTCGGCCGGGTCGGCGGCCGGGGCGAGTTCACCCGCGGCCTGCCCTGCGGCGATCACCTCGGCGAGCCGGCCGCGCAGCCAGTCGAAGGTCTCCTCGACCGGGGCGCGCAGCTGCGGGTCGGCGACCACGTCCGGGTCCTGCGCCATCCGGCCGATCCGGCAGCCGCGCAGCACGTCGCGCTCGCGGCCCAGGTAGCGGGCGATCCGGTCGTAGGCGGTACCGGGGGCGGTCAGATCCGCTTCGGCGACGGCACGCATCTGCTCGGCGCTGCGACGCAGCGCGGCGGCGGCGAGGTCGGGCTTGCCGGCGAAGTGGTGGTACATGCTGCCCTGGCCGACGCCGGCGCGTTGCTGGATGGCCTTGGGGCTGGTGCCGACGTAGCCGCGGTCCCAGAGGAGTTCCTGGGTGCTCTCGATGAGGCGGTCCTGGGTTGCCATGCGGCCACTGTACCTACTGGTACGGACAGCTGTACATACCAGTAGGTACAGAAGATCGGCGGGAGCGCGGAGACGACGGTGGGCCGTGGGCCGCCCCCCGACGGTCCACGGCCCCTCGTGATCACCGTCCCCCGGCGCACCCGGCCACACGCGCCCCGCGACCGTGGCGCGCGTCACGCGACGGTGTCACGCGACAGCCGGACCGGGCGACGCGGTGCGGTGTGACGCGGTGCGGTGCGGGCCGCCGGCTCGGCGGTCAGGGCAGCGCACGCCGGATCACCGGGGCCACCTCGGCGGCGAACAGCTCCAGTTGCTCGTGCTGCGCGTCCTCGGTGAGCGCGTCCACACCGATCCCGACCACCTCGTTGCCGAACGCCTCGTGATAGCGGTGGATCTTCTCGATCACCTGCTCCGGACTGCCGACCAGCGCCGACCCCCGCTCCAGGGCGTCCTCCAGCGACTGGAACGGCGAGTTGTTGTGCTTGCCGGCCGCGGAGTCGAACAGCGCGTTCCAGTACGGGCGGAAGCCCTCGACGGCGTCCTGCGAGCGCTTCGCGAGGAACAGCCCGCCGAAGCTCGTCCCGATCCGGGCGTCCTTCGGGTCACGGCCGTAGTGCTCCCAGCGCTCGCGGTAGTGGTCGACCAGCGCCTTGTACTTGGCCAGCGGGTGGAAGGAGTTGGCGGAGAACAGCGGATCCCCGAAGCGGGCCGCCAGGTCGGTGGACTGTTCGCTGGTCGCACTGCCGTGCCAGACCGGGATCGGGGCCTGGAACGGGCGCGGCGAGGTGGTGACCCCCCGGAGCGGCGGCCGGGTGCTGCCCTCCCAGCTGACCTTCTCCTCCCGCCAGAGCCGGCGCAGCAGCGCGTAGTTCTCGGCCAGCGCGTCCCACTGGCGCTCCTCCGGCAGTCCGAACAGGTCGAAGTGGCGCGGATCGTTGCCCTTGCCGATGATCAGTTCGAGGCGTCCGCCGGAGAGTTGGTCGAGCACCGCGTAGTCCTCGGCGACCCGCACCGGGTCCAGGATGCTGAGCACCGTCACGGTGGTGAAGAGCCGGATCGTGGAGGTGCGGGCGGCGATCGCGCTGAGCAGCACGGGCGGGGCCGGGGAGAGGAACGGTTCACCGTGCCGCTCCCCCACCCCGTAGCCGTCGTAACCGAGCTGTTCGGCCGTGACGGCCTGGTCGATGACGTTGTGCAGCTTCTCGTACGGGGTGCGCAGCACGCCGGTGACGGGGTCGGGGCCGTTGGCGACGAGGGACGAGACGGTGAACCGCATGGCGGTCTCCTTGGGGGCGCTCGGTGATCGCTCGGCGCGGCGCGCCGGCGTTCGGCGGGGAACTACGGGCAACCGCAGGAGGATCTGCGGGAGGGCACGCGGGACGACCGGGGGCCGGCCGAGGCCGACGAGGACCGGGCACGGCCGACGGAGCCGAGCGGACCGGCCGCACCTCGGCTCACGCGCTTCGGCGGGGATCCGGCGCCACGGAGGACCGGGCACCCCCGACACGACGGCGGCGCACCCGGGCTCCGTCACGCCCGCACGGAGACGCCCGCACGGAGACGACCGCGGGGCGGCACCGCGCGCGACCGGCGCGGCGGTGGTGTCAGCTGGAGCCGTCGACGGGGCGACAACAGCGCGGGAGAGCGGCGCGGATGGTCATATCGGCTCCCCTTCGGCTCGCGCACACACGATCAACCGCGAGCATATGCACCGGTCAGGAGCGGGGCAAGAGCTTGATCGGGGCGGTAGTCCTGGCAGGATGTCCGGCATGACGTACCTCGCCGCGGATGACCGCTATGCCTCGATGACCTACCGCCGGGCCGGCCGCAGTGGCGTCCAGCTGCCCGCCGTCTCGCTGGGCCTGTGGCACAACTTCGGGGACAGCCAGCCGCTGGAGGTGCAGCGGTCCGTCCTGCGCCGCGCCTTCGACCGGGGCATCACCCACTTCGACCTGGCGAACAACTACGGCCCGCCGTACGGCAGCGCCGAACGCAACTTCGGCTACCTCTTCGCGCAGGACTTCCGCCCGTACCGGGACGAGATGTTCATCGCGAGCAAGGCGGGCTGGGACATGTGGCCCGGCCCGTACGGCGACGGCGGCAGCCGCAAGTACCTGCTGGCCAGCCTGGACCAGTCGCTGGGCCGGATGGGCCTGGACTACGTGGACGTGTTCTACTCCCACCGCCACGACCCGGACACTCCGCTGGAGGAGACGATGGGCGCGCTGGACACGGCGGTGCGCTCGGGCCGGGCCCTGTACGCGGGGATCTCCAACTACCCGGCGGAGCAGCACCGGGAGGCCGTGGCGATCCTGCGCGAGCTGGGCACCCCGGTCCTGCTGAACCAGTCGGCCTACTCGATCCTCAACCGCTCCGTGGAGGAGGGGGTACTGGACGCGGTGGGCGAGACCAGGACCAGTCTGATCGCCTACTCCCCGCTCGCCCAGGGCTTGCTGACGGACCGTTACCTGTCCGGCGAGGTGCCGGCCGGGTCGCGGATGTCGGTCGGTCGGTTCCTGAAGGAGGAGGCGCTGACCGGCCCGAAGCTGGAGCAGCTCCGCTCCCTCGCCAAGGTCGCGGAGCGGCGCGGGCAGACCCTCGCCCAGCTGGCGCTCTCCTGGGTGCTGCGTGACGAGCGGGTCACCTCGGTGATCATCGGCGCGAGCAGCGTCGCCCAGCTCGACCAGAACATCGACGCGCTGAACGGCGGCCCGCTGACCGCCGAGGAGTTGGCGGAGATCGACGCGCTCAGCAGCTGAGCCGGCCGGCCCCGGCGGGCCGTGCGGCACGCACCTGGCCTTCTCGGTGCGCACCGCGTGACCTGCCGGGGCTTCGGGCGTGACCTGCCGGGGCTTCGGGCGTTGTACCGTCCGCACACGTCCTTCGAGACCCGGGAGTCCCCGTGCGGACGATCCTCCTGCGCGCTCTGGCGCGCTTCGCCCGGCAGCTGGCACTGACCTCGCCGCTGCCGTTCCCGCTCCTGCCGGGGTCCTTTCCCGTTCCGCTAGCGGCGGCCGACCCCGAGCGCGGGTAGCACCGTCTCGGCGACCCGGTGGGCCTCCTCCAGCAGCGGATTGCCGGAGAGGATGAAGGTGTCCACGCCGAGCGACTCGAACTCCTGGAGGCGCTCGACCACCTGGGCGGTCGAGCCGACCACCGCCGTGCCGGGACCGGGCCGGAACAGGCTCATACCGGGCCAGAGGTTCGGGTAGCTCTCCAACTCTCTTGCCCGAGCCGGGACTTTGCCGCCGTGCTGGCGGAACTGGCGCTGCCAGCCGACGCCGTCCTCGCTCGTGGCCCCGCCGAGTTGGCGGGCGTAGGTGGCCTCACTGGTGACGTCGAGCAGCCGGTCGGCGGCGGCCCAGGCCTCGTCCTCGGTGTCGCGGACGATCAGGTGCAGCCGCAGACCGATCCGCAGGGTGCGACCGTGGGCGGCCGCGCGCTCGCGGACCAGGTCCAGCTTCTCCTTGAGCTGCTGCGGCGGCTCGCCCCAGGTGAGGTAGACGTCCACGTGCTCGGCGGCCATCTCGATGCCGGCCGCCGAGCTGCCGCCGAACCAGAGCGGGATGCCGCCCGGCTGGACGGGAGTGAGCTCGCGCAGGCTCGCGCCGGCGTTCTTGAGATCGTAGAACTCACCCTTGTGGTCGAAGACTTCGCCCGAGGTGAGCCGCCTGACGATCGACCAGTACTCGGCGCTGAGCCGGTACCGGTCGTCGTGCTCGACGTCCAGACCGTACTCGCGCAGCTGCGCGGTGGAGCCGTTGACCACGTTGAACCGCAGCCGGCCGCCGTGCAGATGGTCGAAGCTGAGTGCCATCTTCGCCAGCAGGGTGGGCGAGATCAGCCCGGGGTGGACGGCCAGCAGCGGCTTGAACGCCGGGGTGGTGGCGGCGGCCAGCGCGTTGCCGAGGTCCCAGACGTCGTAGAGGTCGGTCGCCAGCAGCGCGCCGGTGTAGCCCAACCGCTCGACGCTCCCCGCGAGTTGCTGGAGGTAGCGGAGGTCGACCGGACGGCGGCCGGCCGGCTCCCACGGGTAGTGACCTTCGCGCGGGATGATGTACCAGAGGACTTCGGAGGCCATCGGGTCAGACCGCCTTGGCGAGTGCGGCGGCCACCGGGGCCTCCAGCGCGGGCAGGTGGGCGTCGGCGACGGTCAGCGCGCGGTCGATGAAGCCGACGCCGTGGAAGATGTCGGCGGCCTCCTGCTGCTCGGCGACGAACGCGGCGGTGGCGGGCTCCAGCCGCCACGGCAGCGCGGCCAGCGCCTGCTGCCAGTCCTCGACCGCACCCCCGAGGTCGGCGGCGGCGATCGCGGCCGCCTCGGCCGGGTGGGCGGCCACCCAGGCGTCCGCCCGGCGCAGCGCGACGCTGATCGCGGCGATCAGCTCCGGGCGCTCGGTGGCGACGTCCCGGCGGGTGAAGAACACCGAGCGGTCGGTGATGACGTCACCGGTGCGGATCAGCTCGCGGAACTGCCCGCTCCGGCGGGCGGCGGCCAGTTCGGCGCCCTGGGCGATCCAGCCGAGGATCTCGCCGTCGCGCAGGCGCCGGCCCTGGTCCTCGTCCGCGGCCGGCCGGACCGGGGTGATGTCGGTCGCGTAGGAGAGACCCTCGGCGTGCAGCGCCTTGGCCAGCAGGTGGGTCTGCCAGGACCCGATGCCCAGCACGACGGTGCCGCCCTTGAGGTCGGCGACGGACGTCACCGGCCCGTCGGCGAGCACCAGGAGCGCGCCGTGGTCGGGGCGGGGCGCGGAGACCACCGCGTACACCAGGTCGTGCCCCGCGGCCTGGGCGGTGACCGGCGGGGTGGAGCCGGTGCCGCCGAAGTCGATGGTGCCGTCCGCGAGCAGGGCGCCCGTGCGGGTGCCGTCGGCGTAGTGGTGGAAGGCACCGGTCTCACCGAGCGGAGCCAGCTCCTCGTCCAGGTAGGCCAGGCGGGAGAGGTAGTAGAGCGAGGGGTTGCTGGCGTGGACGCCGAGGGTGATGGCCATGGGGATCTCCGTTGGGCTTGCGGGGGCGTGCGGGGGGACTTGTGCGGAGGGGGACTTGCGGGGGGACTTGCGGGGGGACTTGCGGGGGGACTTGCGGGGACGGCTGAGAGGGAACGGCGCGGCCGGCGGACGGACGACGGGTGTCAGTGGACGCCGAGGTCGGCGAGCAGGCGGCGGCGCAGGTCGGCGAAGGCCGGGTCGGCCGGGTCCCGGGGGCGGTCGACGGCGACCCGCTCGTCACGGACGAGCCTGCCGTCGCGCAGGACGGCGACGCGGTCGGCGAGCCGGACGGCCTCCTCCACATCGTGGGTGACCAGCAGGACGGCCGGCCGGTGGCGCCGGACGAGGTCGCCGACCAAGTCCTGCATGCGCAGTCGGGTGAGTGCGTCCAAAGCGGCGAACGGTTCGTCCAGGAGGAGCAGTTGGGGCTCCCGAACCAGCGCGCGGGCGAGCGCCGCCCGCTGCGCCTCGCCACCGGAGAGGGTGGCCGGCCAGGCGTCGGCGTGCTTCTCCAACCCCACCTCGGCGAGCGCCCGCAGGGCGGTCTCCCGGGTCGCCGCGCCCCGGGGCAGGCCGACCGTGACGTTGGCGAGCACCCGCTTGGACGGGACCAGCCGGGGCTCCTGGAAGACCACGGTACGGACCGGCGGGACGAGCACCGTGCCGGCGTCGGCCTTGTCCAGAGCGCCGAGGATCCGCAGCAGGGTGGTCTTGCCGGTGCCGCTGGCGCCGAGCAGGGCGACGAACTCGCCCCGGGCGATGGACAGATCGACCCCGTCGAGGACGGCCCGGGTGCCGAACACCCGGCGCAGACCGCGCAGGTGGACCGCGGGGGCACCGAGGTCGACCCCGCCCGGGGTGGGGGCGGCCGTGGGGACGGCGGTGGGAACGGCGGCGGTGCTCATCGGCCCGCTCCTTGGGTGGCCTTGCGCCAGGGCATCAGAAAGCGCTCCAGGAGGCGGACGACGCCGTCCGCCGTGAGGCCGAGCAGCCCGTAGATCAGGATGCAGACGGCGAGGATGTCGGTACGCGAGAAGTTCTGCGCCTGGGCCATCAGATAGCCGATGCCCTCGGTGGAGTTGATCTCCTCGGCGGCGATCAGCGCGATCACGCTGAGCGTCATGGAGAGCCGCAACCCGGACAGCAGCGAGGGCAGCGCACCGGGCAGGACGACGGTGCGGACGATCGCCCAGCGGCCGAGGCCGAAGCTGCGCATCGCCTCGATCAGCTTGCGGTCGGTGTTGCGCACGCCCCCGGAGGTGGAGACGTACATCGGGAAGCTGGTCGCGACCCCGATCAGGGCGATCTTCGCGGTCTCGGTGATGCCGAACCAGACCATGAAGAGCGGCACCAGGGCGAGGAACGGCACGGTGCGCAGGACCTGCACCGCGGAGTCGAGCAGCTCCTCGCCCAGCCGGAAGAACCCGGTGACGACGCCGAGCACCAGGCCGACGCCGGCCCCGAAGAGCAGACCGAGCCCGGCCCGGGTGAGCGAGACGGTCAGCGCGTCGGCCAGCTGGCCGTTGCCCCAGAGCTCGCCGACCGCGTCGGCGACCTGGGCGGGCGAGGCCAGCACGTCCTGGGTGAGCGCACCGGTGGCGGAGGCCAGCGCCCAGCCGCCGAGCAGGGCGAGCGGGCCGAGGGTGCGCAGCAGGACCGCGACGGGGCGGCGGCGGGGCGCGGGCAGCCGGGTGCGCGGGGCGACCAGGCCCGCTTCGAGGGCGGCCGCGGTGCCGTCGTCGGCCGCGGTGGCCGGCGCGTCGGTCCCGGCCGGCCCGGGCGTGGCGGTGGCGGTGGTCTCGGTGGTGGCGGAGGTGGCGGTGGTGGCGGGGGTCTCGGTGGTGGCGGTGGTGGCGGTGGTCTCGGTCACGGTGCTCACTTGGTGCCGTCCGCGAACGTGCTGATGTCGATCAGGTACGGCTTGACGTCGACCAGCTGCTTGGTGACCTTCTGGTCGGCGAAGAACTGGGCCACCGTGCCGAACCGGGCGGTGTCGGCCTCGGCGATGACGTCGGCGGCGGCGCTCTGCCGGGTGACCGCGACCGCGATCTCCTTCTCGGCGGGGGTGACGGCGGTCGGACCGGAGTCGGTGAAGACGTTGAGGTAGCCGGCCGGGTCGGCCTTCTCCTTCAGTCCCCCCTCGTGCAGGTAGGCGTAGAAGGCCTTGACCACCGCCGGGTACTTCTCGGCGAAGCCGTTGCGCACCGCCCAGACCGCGTAGTTGTCGGAACCGACCTCCTTGCCGTTGACCAGGAAGTGCGCGCCGGAGTTGGCGATCGACGGGGTGGAGAAGGTGTTCCACGTCGCCCAGGCGTCCACCTGGCCGGAGTTGAAGACACCCGAGGTCTGGTCGGCTCGCAGGTAGACGCGTTCGACCTTGTCGGCCGGGACGCCGTTCTTCTCCAGTGCCTTGAGCAGCAGGTACTCGCTGGTGCCGCCCTGGCTGACGGCGACCTTGCGACCGGCCAGGTCCTGGACGGACTTGATGGGCGAGTCGTTCTTCACCAGGATGCCCTCGCCCACGCCGTCCGGCGCCGTCTGGGCGAACAGCTTGAAACCGGGCTTCTGGGCCAGCGCGGCGACGGCCGAGGTGATCGACCCCTGGGCGACGTCGAGCTGGTCGGCGGAGAGCGCCTGGGCGGCGGGGGCGAACGGACCGGCGCTGCCCGTCCAGGCGACCTTGGCGTGGACGGCCGCGAGGGCCTTGTCGAGCGAGCCGTCCTTCTTCCCGAGGGCGAGGAAGCCGCTGTTGCCGGGGTCGGGCAGGCGCAGCACCACCTCGGCCTTGCCTCCCCCGTCGGCGGAGGCCTCGGCCCCGCCGGTGGAGGAGCCGCAGGCGGCCAGAGCGGTGGAGGCGAGCAGCGCGGTGGCGGCGAGGGCGAGGCGAGGGGTCTTCACGGTCAACTCCAGGGGATCGGCAGGGGGGTCGGGGGCGGCGAGGGGCAACGGACGGACAGCCGGTCAGGGGCGGCTGTGCCGGTCGGGCCGGGCTACGGGGGCGGGGTCGGCTGCGGGCCTGGTCCGGCTGCGGGGCGGGACGGGCTCCGGGCCGAGCCGGGTACGGGGGCAGGCCGCGGGGTCAGCCCGGTTCGACCGTGCGGCGGCGGTCGGCGAGCAGGGCGCGGGCGGCGCGCAGCGGTTCGGGGTCCGCCCAGCCGCGGACGTCGACGGGTGCGGCCAGGAACCCGTGCCGGTGCAGGAACCGCTCCTGCTGCTCCAGCAGACCGAGGCGCTCCTCCGAGAGATCGAGGTGCAGGGTGCGGTGGCTGCCCGCCGCGTACGCCCCGGCGACGCCCTCGGCGCCGGCGCCGGTCTCGGCCCGCAGGATCCGGGCCACCTCGCCGGGGTTCTCGGCGGCCCAGTCGGCGGCCTCCAGCAGCACGGCCAGGAAGCGGACCACCAGGTCCGGGTGGTCGTCCAGCAGCCGCTGGTGGACGGTGACCGGGCGCGGAGTGCCGTTGTTGACCCGGGTGCGGCGGTCCGGCGCGGTGTCCAGCTCGATCGCGACCTCGGCGCCGAACCGGCGGGCCGCCTCGACGGCCAGGGCGCCCTTGACGTAGACCGCGTCCACGAGACCGTCACGCAGGGCGGCCAGCTCGGCGGTCCACTGCCCGCCCCCGGGGGCGGCCGGGACGTCCACCAACTCGGCGTCCTCCAGCGTGAGTCCGGTCGGGGCGAGGGCTCCGTGCAGGCCGGCCAGCGCCATCGCCCGCCAGAAGTCGATACCGATCCCATGGCGTGGGACGGCCAGGCGCAGGCCGCGCAGCTGCCCGGGTGAGGTGATGCCGCTGCCGGCCCGGACCAGGACGACCTGGCGCTCCTCGATCCAGGTGAGGCCGATCAGCCGGGTCTGCTCGCCGCGCGAACGGGCCCAGAGCGCGGGCACGTTGCCGCCCTCGCGGAACAGTCCGGTGAGGGCGTGGGTGTAGTGGTGGTCGGCGGCCACCTCGGGCGGGGCGTCCTGGAGCGAGCGGACGGTGATGCCGTCGGCGGCGAACTCCCGGGCGAACCGGCCCTGATCGGCGGCGATTCCGGTGGCGGTGGGCACGGGGCAGCGGGTGAACCAGAGGGTGTCCGGGGCGGCGGGTGCCGTCTCGGCGGCGGCGGAACGGGCGTGGCTGGGCACGGTGGCGGGTCCTCTGCGGCTGGGTGGGTGCACGGGTGCGGCGGGGCGCGACACCGGACGTGGTCGGTCGGGGCGCGGTCGGGACGGTGAGCTGCGGGGCGGAGCAGGGCGGGGGCGGAGCGGGGGCCGGCCGGGCCGCGGCGCAGCCGGTTCGGCGGCCCGCGGAGGCACCGGGACGGGCGGGAAGGGGTCGGGCGTGGGTGGCGTTCCGGCCGGCTCTGGCGTCTCGGCAGGGTCAGCGACAACAGGCGCAGGGGGCGGGGCACCGGTGTGTCGTCACGGCGCTGCTCCTTCCTGCCGGTTGGGTGGTCCGGGCGTCAACTCGGGCGCCGGACGGGGCCGCCCGGTGCGCTGTGCCGAGCGTTCCACGACGGAGGAGCGCGAAGCAAGCCTTTGCCACATGGTGGGATCACTTGTTCATCAATGCCATCCCATTGCAACGTCGCTGACACAATTCCACAGCACCCGCTGCCATAGTCTGGAACCGACTCCGGTGGACCCGCCGGGGCGCCGGACCGAACGCGAGGTGTCATGGCCGAGGCCGCCACCGCCGTCCAGAGCCCGCCGGCCGGTGCGCAGGCCGTCCAGCGGGCGCTCGGGCTCCTGCACTGTTTCCACGACAACGGTCCCGACCTGAGCGCCTCGGACCTGGCCCGCCGGATGGACCTCTCGGTCTCCACCGCGCACCGCCTGGCCCGTACCCTGGTCAGCGCCGGCTTCCTGGAGCAGGACGAGCAGACCGCCCGGTACCGGCTCGGCCCGGCCGTCGCCGAACTCGGCCAACTCAGCTTCCACCAGCGGGGCCTGCATCTGGCCGCACCCGAACTCGACCTGCTCGCCAAACGCACCGGCGCCACCGCCGATCTGGCGATCCGCAGCGGACCGCACGCGGTCATCCTGGTCGGCGCCTCCGTCCGCCCGGACACCGGACTCGGGCTCAGGCGACCGCTGCACTCGACGGCCCTGGGCAAGGTCCTGCTGGCCTGGCCCCGCTCCGGTGACTCGCAGTCGGCGGCGATCGGCCCGCTGCTGCCGTTCACCGAGCGGACCATCACCGAACCGGACCGGCTGGCGGACGAGTTGTCCAAGGTCCGGGCCGCCGGTCATGCGCTCAACGACGGCGAATCGGCCACCGGGGTCCGTACGGTGGCCGTCCCGGTCCTGGACGGCGCCGAGCAGGCCAGGTTCGCCCTGGCCGTCCGCTCGACACCGGCGCACCTGACCGACGACCGGCTGGACTGGTTCCTCGGACATGCCCGGACCTGCGCGGCCGCGCTCGCCGTCCTCCTGCTGCCGCCCGACCAGCGCGCCTGACGCATCGTCAGGAAAGCACGACGGGCCGGGCGTTCGAAGGAACGCCCGGCCCGTGGCGCAGGAATCAGCGGCGGTTCACGCCACCGGGGTGTACTTGTAGCCGACCCGGCGGACCGTCACGATGCTGTCGCGGTAGGCCGCACCGAGCTTGCGGCGCAGGCGCGCCACGTGAACGTCCACCGTGCGGCCGTCACCGACGTGGCCGTAGCCCCAGACGGCGGAGACCAGGTGGTCGCGGGTGTGCACCCGCTGCGGGTGCTCGGTCAGGTGCGCCAGCAGCTCGAACTCCAGGTAGGTGAGGTCGAGCAGCCGCCCGTCGACATAGGCGTTGCGGCGCTCGACGTCGACGGCGATGCCGTGAGCGGACGGCCGGATCGGACGGCCGACGGCCGGGGCGGCCGCCTGGGCCTGGCTACGGTCCTGGGGCTGCCCGGCGTGGAACGGCGCGTTCGGCACCGACCCGCCCTGGAGGTTCTGGCCGCCCTGGACGGTCTGGGCGGCCTGGACGGCGGCCGCGGGAACGGCCGCACCGAACGATGCGCCGTTCTCGGCGGGCACCAGCACCAGGTAGCCGACCATCGGGTGACCGGCCGAGGCCCCGAACTGCGCGCCGTACTGGGCGAGCAGCGCCTGCGGCAGCGCACCCTGCGGGAGCGCGGCGACGACGGCGGCCCCCTCCGGCAGCGCGGCGAGCAGGGCCTGCGGCGGCTGCGCGGCCGGGGCGTGCGGCGCCACCGGGTTGTGCGTCGGGAACTGCGCCGGAGCCTGACCGGCGGCCGGGTGCTGCGGAGCCGTCTGGTGCTGGGGTGCGGCGGGGTGCTGCGGGAGCGCCCCGCCGTGCCATCGCTCGGCCGTCGAGGGGAGGGAGCGGACCGCGCGCAGGTGCGGGGTCGCGGTGGGGAGGGGAAGGGTGGCCGTGGAGGAAGAAGACATGGTGCCGCTCATTTCGCGCGTGACGGACGGGGTGGAGTCGTCTGCGCGTCGACCGGGCGTACTGCCGGGGGCTGAACCGAGGTCAGCGGGCGGAGAGCCGGGACGCGCTGGGCGAACCCGGACACGTCTGGTCGAACAGGTGCGGCTGCCGGGACGGCCAGAACGGCTCAAGGTCGAGGTGACCTCGGCTGCTGTCCACGACGTTGCTCATGCGCCTATTGAACCATGTGAACGGATCGTTGCACCGCACTCGGCGCGGGGCTCCCGACACACCGTCGGACCCGCCGGCGGCGGGGGTGGAAGTGGGGCAGGCGAGGTTCACTGGTGCTCTCCGCGAAGCGGTACCGGACCACCGGCGAAGCACCGGACAGGGCGTCCGGCACGACCGGGTCGACGAATTGACGGATCGTCAGGACAGGGCGCGGCAGCCGGGGAAGGCAGGTCGAGCCAGCAGGTCCGTCGGATTACCGGGGGACGGGCCGATCCGTCACCGACAGCAGGCGCTGCAGATCAGCGCGTGGTCGATGTACCGGCGGATCGTCAGGGCCGGCGTGACCGGAGTGGGCGCGACGGCGGCACGACGGCGGTCGACGGTCACTGTGCTGCCCTCCCCCTGGTCCCTGGACACGGCCGCGGACAGCCGTGCGTCGTGGTGCGCCGCGACGGTTCGCGCGGCGCTCCGGTGTACCCCGAGGCACCCCGACGGCAGGGCCGGGCGGCCTTCGTTCACAGAGCCTTCCACGCCGGACCGGGTCAAGGCAACCTCCCGAGCGACAGCCGTCCGGCATGCGGACGCCCGGGTGAGACGCACGGGTGGACGCCCCGGTGGACGCCCGTCCCCGCAGGCCCCCGGTCAGGCCCGCGCCGGAACCCCCCGGCCCCGCCCGGCGGCGTGCTCGACCAGGGCGACCAGCAGGTCCTTGCCGTCCTCGCGCCGGCGGGCGTCGCAGAGCAGGACCGGGATCCCCGGGTCCAGGTCGAGCGCGTCCCGGACCTCCTCCGGCGCGAACACCTCGGTGCCGTCGAAACAGTTCACGGCCACCACGAAGGGGATGCCGCGCTGCTCGAAGAAGTCCACCGAGGGGAAGCAGTCCGCCAGCCGGCGGGTGTCGGCGATCACCACCGCGCCGAGCGCGCCGCGCGCCAACTCGTCCCAGACGAACCAGAACCGGTCCTGGCCGGGAGTGCCGAAAAGGTAGAGCGCCAGCCCGGGGCGCAGGTCGATCCGGCCGAAGTCCATCGCCACCGTGGTGGTCCGCTTGTTCTCCACCCCCTCGGTGTCGTCCACCGGGCGGCCGAGTTCGCTCAGTTCCTCCTCGGTGCGCAGGGGGCGGATCTCGCTGACCGAGCCGACCAGCGTGGTCTTGCCCGCGCCGAAGCCGCCCGCCACCAGGATCTTCACCGCGACCGCCGGCCCACCGCGCCAGCGCGGATCGTCGGCCGTGGCGCCGACGGCGTAGTTCTCGTGGTGGTCAGAGCGCACGGAGTCCATTGATCACGTCTCGCAGCAGGCGCTCGTCCGGCAGCTCGGCGAGCGGAACGGGTCGGGTGACGCTGATCAGCTCGGCGTCGTACAGGTCGCCGAGCAGCACACGGACCACACTGACCGGCAGGTCGGTGTAGGAGCCCAGCTCGGCGACGGACAGCGGCTCGCGGCGGCACCAGGCCAGGATGGTCTGGTGCTCCGGGTCGAGCACGTGCGCGGGCACCGCCCCGGCCTGCGGCCCGGGGTCGGCGGCGGTGATCAGCGAGATCAGGTCGAACAGGCCGTCCTCGACCGGCCGGGTGCGACCCCGGGTCATCGAGTACAGCCGCACCACCGGGCCGGCGTCGTCGTCGAACCAGCGGTCGTCGACCGGGGTGCGCGGCTGGAACAGGTCGACCTCGGAATCGTCCCCGACCGGGTCGTCCTGCTCCAGCTCCGGCTCCTCCTCCGCCATCGGGCCGCTCATCTCCCCGGCGGGGCGGCTTCGGTTCGCGGCTCGGCGGCCATGTGCTCGCCGACCCGCTTCACCAGCAGGGCCATCTCGTAGGCGATCTGGCCGATGTCGGCCTCGGCCTCGCTCAGCACCGCCAGGCAACTGCCGTCGCCGGCCGCGGTGATGAAGAGGAAGGCCTCGTCCAGCTCGACCATGGTCTGGCGGACGCCGCCGACCTTGAAGTGCCCGCCGGCGCCCTTGGCCAGACTGTGGAAGCCGGCCGCGACGGCGGCCAGGTGCTCGGCGTCCTCCCGGTCGAGGTCGCGGGAGGCCCCGGTGGCCAGCCCGTCGCTGGACAGGATCACCGCGTGCCGCAGGGCCGCGACGCGCCCCACGAGATCGTCGAGAAGCCAGTTGAGGTCCCCGGCCGACTGCGTCGAAGTGGTCATGAATCTCTTCCTTCCGCTGGAGCGGGTGGTGCGGGTGGTGCCGGTACTGCCGATGATGACGGTGCTGAGGGTGATGACGGTGCCGAGGGTGCTGTCTGTGCGGCGCGCGGTGCGAGCGGTGCGAGCGGTCCGGCCGGGACCCGGCGGGCGAGCGGGGCCCGGTCGCCGGGGGGCGGGGCGGGCAGCGCCGCGGGGGCCGGCGCCGGGCTGATCGCGCGACGGGTCGGGTCCGGCGGCTGCCAGGCGGGCACGGCGACGGGCCGGGCGGGCGGGACCGGGGCGGCCGGCCCACGACCCCGGGTGAAGCCGCGCTGGAAGGAGGCGAACGTCGCCCGCGCCTCCTCCGGCGAGCGTTCGCGGAGGCTGTCGGCGGCGAGCCGCTCGGGCTCCTGGACGGCGCGCTCCCGGAGCTGGGGCGCGAGGCTGGCCTGCCGGACGCGGCGCGGCAGCGGGCCGGGCCGGTCGGCGCCCGCCCGCTCGGCGGACCGCGGCTCGACGGTCGGCGACGAGGCGGTCGGCGACGAGGCGGCCAGCGGTTCGACGGACCGCGGCTCGACCCGCTCACGGCCCGCGGCAGCGCCGTCCCGGCCGAGGGCGCCGACGTCCTGCGGGCCGCCCTCGACACCCTCGGACGCGGTCACGCCCTCCCGGCGGTGGCGGCCGGAGCCCCGCACCTCCTCGTCGGACGACGCCGTGACCAGCGTCGGCCCGCTCCGGTTCCGGGCCCGCCGCGGCAGACCGCCCGGGGTACGGGCCGTCTCGGGCGCCGACGGACGCGGGCCGCCGCTCCCCCGGTGCCGTCCGCCCTGGTCGGACGCCGTCCCGCCGGCCCGGGGGCGGTCGGACCGGGCACCGCCCTCGGCCGCGCCGTTCGCGCCGGCGCCGCCGCCCTCGCCGGCCGGCGCGGGCACCACGACCAGGTCGCGCTCGCCCTGCCGGGCCGGCACCGCACGCCGGCCGGGCGGCGCCGCGGCGGCCGGCCCGTCCGAGGCGTCCGCCAGCAGTTCACGCGGGATCAGCACCACCGCGGTCGTCCCCCCGTACGGGGACGGCCGCAGGTGGACCCGGATGCCGTGCCGTCGGGCCAGCCGGCTGACCACGAAGAGGCCCAGCCGGTCGGTGTCGGCGAGGTCGAACTCCTGCTCCACCGTGAGCCGCTCGTTGATCTCGGCGAGCGCCTGTTCGCTCAGCCCGAGCCCCCGGTCGTCGATCTCCAGCGCGAAGCCGTGCGCCACCACCTCGCCCTGGACGGTCACCTGGGTGCTCGGCGGGGAGTACACCGCGGCGTTCTCGACCAGCTCGGCGATCAGGTGGGTGACGTCCGCGACCGCGCTGCCGAGCAGCCCGGTGCCGGGGAACGGCCGGACGATCACCCGGGCGTAGTCCTCCACCTCGCCGACGGCGGCGCGGACCACGTCCACCATCCGGACCGGCTTGCGCCAGGCCCGCCCCGGGGACCCGCCCGCCAGGATGATCAGGCCCTCGGCGTGACGGCGCATGCGGGTGGTGAGGTGGTCGACCTTGAAGAGGTCCTCCAGCTCCGCCGGGTCCTCGGTGCGGCGCTCCATCGTGTCCAGCAGCGTCAGCTGGCGGTGCAGCAGCACCTGGCTGCGGCGGGCCAGGTTGACGAAGACGGCCGAGACGCCGCGCCGCAGCTCGGCCTGCTCGACGGCGGCCTCGACGGCGGCCCGCTGCACGGCGTTGATCGCCCGCCCGACCTGGCCGATCTCGGCCGGGCCGAACTGCAGTTCCGGCGCCTCGGTCGTGACGTCCACCGCCTCGCCCCGGCGCAGCCGCAGCATCACCGAGGGCAGCCGGGTGCCGGCCAGCTCGTTGGCGGCGTTGCGCAGGCCGATCAGCTCGCGGGCCAGGCCCCGGCCTATTCGGTAGGAGATCATCACCGACAGCACCACGGCGACCAGGCCGATCGCGCCGGCGATGCCGCCGCGCCAGAGCAGCCCGATCGCGTACGAGCGCTCGCGGTCGCCGATCGCGCCCGCCAGCCGGGTGTTGATCGCGGCGAGGTCGCCCAGCGCCCGGTCGGCGGTCTCCCGCCAGGAGTCGCCGTTGATCGCCTGGACCACCCGCTCCGGCCCGCCGGCGCCCACGAAGTCGGCCTCGGCCCGGGACAGGGCCGCCCAGGCCTCGCCGCCGCGCAGCGCGATGTAGTCGCTCTGGTCGACCGGGTCGAGCTCGATGATGTAGACGGTGAACAGGGCCTGCTGGTTGTGCAGGGCGTCCAACGCGACCTGGTACTGCTCGGCGGTGGGCCGGCCGGTGGCGGTGGACAGGCCCTCCATGGCCGCGTCCTCCTGGGAGAGGTACTCGCGGGCACGGGCCAGCTCGATCAGGATCGTTCCCTGGCGCGGCAGCTGGCCGCTCTGCCGGGCGACGAAGGCGGACCGGAAGCCGAAGGTGGGCTTGACGAGGTCGCTGTACTGGCCGAGCGCGAACTCCCAGTTGAGCGAGGAGCGGCTGATCTGGCTGCGCAGCGGGGGCAGCTGGTCGGCGGCCGCGAGGATCTGCAGGTACCGGCCGCGCTGCGCCGCGTCGAGCTTGCCGCCGTCACCGGTCTTCTTGTCCCGCAGCACCGCGAGGTCCCGGTCGGTGAGGGCCTGGGCCCGCTCGAAGGCGTCCCGGGCGGCCGGCGAGGTCGGATCGGCCAGCCGCTGGACGGCGGCGCGGCGCTCGTTCTGCAGGTCGTAGGCGTACTGGTCGACCGGCTTGCCGAACTCCTTGTACGTACTGCTGACCGCCAACTGGCTCCAGACGTCTCCGGTGGTGGCGAGCGTCGCGTACACCCACAGGGCGGTGAGCGCGACGATGGGCACCAGGAGCAGCGCGATGATCTTCGCGCGGATCGAGCTGCTGCGCAGACGCATGGAGTCCTCGGTGGGGAAGTGCCAGGCGCGGACGGGGAGCGGTTCGAAGGGACGGTCGGCTGGGGCGGGCGGGCGAGGGCGGTGCGGGGTCCTGCGGGTGGTGCGTGATCTTCGTGCGCGAGCTTCGTGCGGGGGTTTCCCGCAGGTCTTCGTTCGGGGTCTTCGTCCGGGGTCTCGCTCGGGGTTCCCGGTGGTCGGACCGGCCCCGGACGGAAGCCCCCGGCCGCAGGTCTGCGAGAGCCTACTACGCCCTGACCACTCGTTCGAGGGTCGAACCCGCCCTCTCCGCACCCCCGACCCGATCATGTCCGAATCATCCCGGACATCCCGGATTCGCCCCTCCGGCACCCCTCCCAGCCATCCCCGGCTACGGCACTTTCCACACGGGCAGGTGCCGATCTCGTCGCGTCACGGTCACAACCCTGGGCAGTGACAGAGCAATCCGATAGTTTCGCTCCACCTGCCCGACCGTTCAGCGCGCCGCCGATCCGGACGCCCGTACGGGCCCGGCAGGCAGGGGCCACAACGGGATCGGGGGCAATGTGCGCGAGTTCACCTCCCCCGACCCGGCCGGGCCCCCGGCCACCGGCGGGCTGGCCGACTCGCTCTACGACACCGCCGAACGCACCTCCGGCCTGGTCCAGTTCGTCCGCCGGACGGAGGGGGACCCGCAGTGGCGGGAGGTCACCGCGACCGCCTTCCGGGACGAGGTCCTGGCGCTGGCCAAGGGCCTGCTGACCCGGGGCGTCCGGTACGGCGACCGGGTCGCGCTGATGTCCCGCACCCGCTACGAGTGGACCCTGTTCGACTACGCGCTCTGGTCGATCGGCGCGATCACCGTCCCGATCTACCCGACCGCGGCGCCCGAACAGGTCCGCTGGATCCTCGCCGAGACCCAGGCGGTGGCCTGCCTGGTCGAGGACGAGGACCACGCCATGACGGTCGGCGCGGTCTGTGACGCGCTGCCCGACCTCACCGGCATCTGGCAACTGGACCGGGGCTGCGTCGCCTCGATCGCGGAGGACGGGCGCGGGGTGCCCGACTCGCTCGTCCACCGCCAGCGGCTCGGCGTCTCGGCGGACAACGTCGCCACCGTCGTCTACACCTCCGGCACCACCGGCCGGCCCAAGGGCTGCCTGCTCACCCACGCCAATCTGGCCTCCTCGGCCGACGCCCTGCTCGACGGCTGGGCCCAGGTCTTCGCCGACACCGGCGGCGGCCAGCCCTCCACCCTGCTGTTCCTCCCGCTGGCGCACGTCTACGGGCGGATGGTGCAGATCGCGGCGGTCCGCGGCGGCTTCCGGATCGGGCACATCCCCGAGGTCTCCACCGAGGCCCTGCTGCCCGCGCTCGCCTCCTACCGGCCGACCTTCCTGCACCTCGTCCCCTACGTCTTCGACAAGGTCTTCCAGCAGGCCCGGCGGACGGCCGAGGAGGCCGGGCGGGGCGAACTCTTCGAGCAGGCACGGCAGGTGGCCGTCGAGTGGGCCGGCGCCCGCGAACAGCGCGCGCTGGGCCACGGCCCCGGGCCGGGCCCCCGGCTGAGGCTGCGGCACCTGGCGTACGAGCGGACCGTCTACCAGCGGCTGCGGGCCGTGCTCGGCGGCCGGGTGCGCGGCGTGATGTGCGGCGGCTCGACCCTCGACCGGGACCTCGCCCTCTTCTTCACCGGCATCGGCCTCGACCTGTACGAGGGCTACGGCCTCACCGAGACCTCCGCCGCGATCACCGCCAACCCGGCCGGCCGGCAGAAGCTGGGCACGGTCGGCCGGCCGGTGCCGGGCGCCTCGGTGGCCATCGCCGACGACGGCGAGGTGTGGGTGCGCGGTGCCGGTGTCTTCGGCGGCTACCTCAACCACCCGGAGTGCACCGAGGAGTCCCTGTACGACGGCTGGTTCGGCACCGGGGACCTCGGCCGGCTGGACGAGGACGGCTACCTCACCCTCACCGGGCGCAAGAAGGACCTGATCGTCACCAGCAGCGGCAAGAACCTCGCCCCGGCCACACTGGAGGAGCGGGTCCAGGCGCACCCGCTGGTCTCGCAGTGCCTGGTGGTCGGCGACGACCGCCCGTACGTGGCCGCGCTGATCACGCTCGACCCGCCGGCGCTGGCGCACTGGCTGAAGTCCCACGGGCGGGAGCAGCTGGACCCGTGGGCGGTGCTCTCCGACGAGCAGTTGCACGCGGAGATCCAGCGGGCGGTGGCGGCCGCGAACACCGCCGTCTCACGCGCCGAGTCGATCCGGGCGTTCCGCCTGCTGCCGAGGGAGTTCGGCGTGGACCAGGGCCTGCTGACGCCCTCGTTGAAGCTGCGCCGGTCGGCCATCGCGGAGTACTACCGACCGGACATCGAGGAGCTGTACACCCCCTGACGGTGCGTCTCGTCCCTTTTGCGGCACGGCCTGCGGTCCGTTCTTGACCCTCCGGTCCCTTGACGATCCGAGTGGTCCAGTCCATTGTTTTGCCTCGGTCCGAGTGCGGCACGCCACCGGCTCCCACCCCTCGGGGAGCGCTCCACCCCGTTCCACGCGCCCTCCCCACGGGTGTGTTCCCCACTGCCCCCACGCAGGAGTCCCACGTGTCCATGTCCTCGCGCCTGTCGGCGCTGGCCGCCTGCACGCTGCTCGCCGTCTGCGGCCTCGCCGCCCCGGCCTCCGCCGATTCCGCGCCCGGCGCACCCGCGGCACCCACCGTCAACCTGGCCACCAACCCGGGCTTCGAGATCCCCGCCTCCTCGCTCGCCGACTGGGGCAGCGTCCCCGGCTGGCGCTGCGCCGGCGGCCCGGCCGAGGCGGCCGTCACCACCACCGCCCCTCACTCCGGCGGCTCCGCCCTCGCCGTCACCCCGGCGGGCGACGACTCCAACGGCGAGTGCGCGCAGACCGTCTCCGTCCAGCCCAACACCACGTACACCGCCTCCGCCTGGGTGCGCGGGGCGTTCGTCTACCTGGGCGCCACCGGCACCGGCCGCGACGTCGCCCCCGCCTGGACGGAGACCACCAACGGCGGCTGGCAGAAGCTGACCACCCGCTTCACCACCGGCCCGACCGCGCGCACCGTGCGGCTGTACGTCCACGGCTGGTACCAGCAGGGCCCGTTCGCGGTCGACGACGTCCGCGTGGACGGCCCGGCCCCCGCCCCCGCGACCGCCGCCGGCTCGGTGGCGACCAGCGACCGGGTGGTCTTCTTCACCGTGGACGACGGCTGGCAGCGCACCCCCGAGGCCGAGAAGTTCATCACCGACCACAAGCTGCCGATCACCGCCTTCCCGCTGCCGATGCCGGCCGCCACCGACCCCGACTTCTTCCGGCGCGTCACCGCCGTGCCCGGCTCGTCCGTGCAGAACCACAGCGTCTCCCACCCGGACCTGACCACCCTCTCCCCCGCCGAGCAGCAGGTCGAGATCTGCGACGCCCGCGACGCCCTGACCCGCACCTTCGGCACCGCGCCGACCGTCTTCCGCCCGCCGTACTTCACCTGGAACGCCGACGTGCTCCAGGCCGCCGCCAACTGCGGCATGCGGAACGTGCTGACCGCCGACGCCGACTTCAGCTGGGGCGCCTCCAACATCTGGCACGAGGGCACCCTTTCCCCCGGCGACGTCGTGCTGATGCACTGGACCGACACCCTCGCCGGCGACCTGCAGCGCGCCCTCGCCGCCGCCCAGGCGGCCGGCCCCAGCACCGGGTCATCCTCCCAACGCCGGACGCCCGCCAGCGCGAAGGCGTCCAGCACCTCGGGGTCGGCCTCCTCCCAGGCCGGAATGCCGCACGCCCAACCCTCCGCGTACGCCGCCGGCTGACCGCCCTCGGCGATCAGCCGGAGCACCCAGAGCGCGGGTTCGATCCACGCCGCCCCCCGCATGGCCGAGGCCCAGCCCACCAGCCGCGTGCGCCCGCCCCGGATCAGCACGTTCTCGCGCGCGAGGTCCGTGTGCAGCAGCACGTCCCCCGCGAACCGGGCGAGCACGGAGGGGTCGTCGACACAGGCGGCCCACCGCTCCTCCGCGCGCGGCAACAGCACTTCCGGAGGGACCGGCCGGGCCAGCCTCCGCAGCAGCCCGGCCATCTGCCGCAGATCCCGCGACCCGCGCCCGTACGCGGTAGGACGTCCCTCGACATACTCGAATCCGAGCAGCCGCCAACCGTCCACCTCCACCCGCCAGAGCAGCCTCGGCGCCACCCGGGTGACGTAGGGATTCACCTCCGCCTCGCGCCACAGGGCCTCCGCACGCGGATCGTCAACTCGGGCACCCTTGACGTAAACACGTGCCCCATCCGTTGCGGCGAGGCGCACAGCCAGATGGCAGTCCGAACTCGCCCTGACAGACCTGGCCGACTGGACCGGACACCTCAGCTCCGCCTCCACCACCTCCCGAACGGAACGAGGCAGCTCAACCGACCGGGCTCGGGCGAGCACATGTCCGCTTTCAGGCATGGGGCCGCTCCCTGAACAAAGGTTTCAAAGGTTCTCTCCTCCAACTCGCCGCCGATCACTTTGCGTTGGCGGCCAGCTACCTATGGTCAGGATGCAGTTTTTCGACCCACTTCAGCAAGTTTTCTACCTGCTTGTACGGGTGAACTGGAGTGAACCCCCCTTGTTCGCGCGCCCCGAGTGCCACACTGCGCCCATGCCGAACGCACCTCTGGTACCCACCGTCCGGCGTCGCCGCCTGGGCTCGACGCTGAGACACTTCCGCCACCAGGCCGGTCTCACGCTCGAAGAGGCCGCCGTGACCATGGGGTGGAAAGCCCCGAAGATGTCAAAGATCGAGAACGCCACTCAGTCGATTCGCCCATCTGACATCGCCCAACTCCTCGCCGCTTACGGCCAACACGATGCCGAGGTGGTCACCGCCCTTCAGGGGCTTGCTCGCGATGCGGGCAAGCGCGGCTGGTGGCAGACCTACAGTGGCGTCCTCGCGCCTGCCTACGCGGACTACATCTCGCTGGAGGAAGACGCCGAAAGTATCCGCGTCTACGCCTCGGGGGTCATCCCGGGCTTGCTGCAGACCGCCGCCTACGCGCGCGAGACCATCCTCGGCAACACTGTTCGCACTCCCGAAGAGGTCGCCGCCCTCGCCGAAGTACGCCTGGCGCGCCAGGCGGTGCTCACACGCCCCTCGCAGCCCGTCCAGCTCTGGGCAGTGATCCAGGAAGCGGTTCTTCACCAACGCTTCGCCATAAGGCCGGCCACGATGCTGGACCAGCTCCAACGCCTTCTGGACGCATCCGAACTGCCGAACGTCACCATCCAGGTGATGCCCCTCAACTCCACGCCCCACCCGGGCGGCGCCGGCGCCTTCAACCTGATCGGCTTCCCAGGCCGCGTGCCCGGGGTCGTGGTGTTGGAGAACCTGCTCGGCGCGTCCTACATTGAGGCGGCCGACAGTGTGAAGACGTACGCCGCCGCGTACGAGCGGATCGTCGCCACGGCACTCTCCACGGATGACTCGCTCGCGCTCATCACACGCCTACACGAAGGAACACGCACATGAGCACCGATTCCTCCAAGGCCGACCTGTACGGCATCGACATCTCCGAAGCCGTGTGGGCGAAGTCGTCGGCCAGCGCGGGTGAGCACGAGTGCGTCGAGGTCGCCGTTCTGCCCGGCGGCGCGCGGGCCGTCCGGGACTCCAAGAACCCCGACCGCCCTGCCCTCCTCTTCACCGAGAGCGAATGGCACGCCTTCCGCACCGGTGTCATCGCCGGCGAACTCTGACAGACGCGCCGCCGCTCCCAACGGGAGCGGCGGCGCCTTGCGACGACGTTCCCGCTTCGAGCTCGGACCGCCCCGGCGGACGGCCGACAGCCGAGGCCGTCCGCCGACACGGCCCCGAACACCCTGAGCGCTCCGACCGGCCACTGGCTGGCTCCGCGGACATGATCTCGCCCGTTGACACGGGGTGGACCCGGTGGTTTGAATGAGGGCGTGCAGCGTGGTGTCGGCCAAAGAGAACTGGGCCGGCCGGCGACCGAGCGGGCACCTTTCACCGAGGGACGACGCGCGATGAGTTCTTTCTCCGCTCCCCTGATCTGACACAAGCCGCCGCAGCTGTCTTCCGCGCGCGCCAGCTTCGTCGTCGTGCTGTCCTGAGCGCGTGCCGGCCGGCTGTGGCCCTCACCCCCCTGGAGCTTCACACCACGCATGCCCATGTCCTTCAATCAAACGATCATCGAGGAATTCCGGGCCAACGCCGGCCAGGTCGGCGGCCCCTTCGAGGGCGGCGACCTGCTGCTGCTCACCACTACCGGCGAACGGACCGGGCGGGAACACACGGTGCCGCTGGGGTACGTCCGCGCGGACGGCCTGCTGCTGGTCGTCGCCTCGGCGGCCGGGGCACTGGACCATCCGCAGTGGTACCGCAATCTGCTCGCCCACCCCATGGTGCGGGTGGAGCTCGGCACCGAGGTGTTCGAGGCCGTCGCGGTGCCGGCCGAGGGTGCCCGGCGGGACCGGCTGTTCGAGGCGGTCGTGCGCGCCGCACCCGGCTACGGCGACTACCAGACGCACACCGCGCGACTGCTGCCGGTGGTGGCCCTGGAGCGGTCGGCGGCCGAGCCGCACGCGGTGACCACCCTCGCGGACAAGCTGCTGGAGGTGCACACCTGGCTGCGCGCCCAACTGCGGCACGTCCGGGCCGAGACGGAGGCCCACTTCGCCGCCGGGCCCGCGGCCGGCGGCCGGCCGCCGGGTCTCGGGCTGCAGATCCGGCAGCACTGCCTCGCACTCTGCGAGGGACTGTCCCACCATCACACCGGCGAGGACGCCGCGATCTTCCCCGCACTGGCGCGGAGCCACCCGCGGCTGCGGGAGACGCTCGCGCGACTGGGTGAGGAGCACCGCTCGGTCGGCCGGATCAAGGAAGCGCTGGTGGGGCTGCTGGCCGGGATCGGGACGGCCGAGCCCGAGCGGTTCCGGACGGAGCTGGCCCGGCTGTCCGCCGAGCTGGAGGCGCACCTGGACCACGAGGAACGGGAGCTGCTGCCGGTGCTCGCCGGCATCCCGTTCCCACCGCGGGCCTGAGCCGACGCGCCGGCCGTCCGCACCCACGCCAGGGGTGCGGACGGCCGGCGCCGGCGCGGGCTAGGCCTGCGCGGAGAACACCGGGAGGTAGCCGCCCGAGTGCCCGGAGGCCTTCGGGTGGTAGCTCTCCTCGACGGGCAGGGTGGTGCTGTTCAGCCAGGTGGTCTGGGAACCGCAGATCTCGTGCTCGGTGAAGGCGCCCCGGACGTCGCCGAACGCGAAGCCGGCGTTGGCGGCCCGCTTGGCGATGACGCCGTCCAGGGTGTCCGCGGCGCCGTTGATCGCGGCGCGCTTGGTGTCACCGATGCCGAAGATGCAGCTGCCGCCGATCTTGTAGAGGTGCGGGTAGCCCAGCACCACCACGCGGGCGTTGGGCGCCTTGGCGTGGATGGCCGCGTAGACCTGGTCGAGCTGGCCGGGCAGCGTGTTGGTGGCGTAGGCCTTCGCGGTGGCGACGGCGTTGAGGCAGGCGCTCTCCGAGTCCAGCACGCAGGTCTGCATGGTGCTGGCGAAGCCGGCGTCGTTGCCGCCGACGCTGATGCTGACGAGCGTGGTGCCGGAGTTCAGGACCGAGAGCTGGTTGTTGAGGATGTCGCCGGTTCTGGCACCGGAGCAGGCCACGAAGGAGAAGGAGGACGGCGCGTGCGCGTTCTTCCAGAGGTAGGGGTAGGCGTTGGTGCTCCGCTTGCAGCTCCCGCTCTCGCTCGTGTAGCTGCCGGAGCCCAGGCCGGAGGCGTAGGAGTCGCCCAGGGCGACGTAGTTGACGCCGGCCGCGTGGGCGGACGAGGCGGTGAAGAGGGTGGTCAGGGTCAGGAGGGCCGCGAGGGCGACCATGGACATGGCACGGGTGGGGCGTAGCATGACACCTCCGATGAGTGACGTGAGTCACACCTGTGATACCAGGCAGTAGGGTCCCGGGGAAGTGGTCATGCCAAGGCAATTGACGGTCAGTCTGACAACGGTGGAGTGAACTCACCTGCGGGCAACCGGAAGTGCGCTGATCAGGCCCCGGCGGCGCCGCCGACAGGTACCCCGTTCGAGGGACGGCCGCTCCGCCGTCGCGCGCTCACCCGCCCGGGGCGGCGTCAGGATCCGGTACGTCAAGAGCTTCCGGACCCGGCACGGGAGCCGGCGCCGGAGCCGAATCCCGCGTGCGGACGATCTCCAGTTCGAAGCCCTGACCGTCGATCAGGTGCACCGCCTCGCCGGTGTCGACCCGGACCGTCCACCCGGCCGCGAGCGCGGCGGCAACCGCCGCGCGCGACCCGTGCACGGCGAGGTGGTTGAGCCCGGCGCGCAGGCGCTGATGACCGCCCGGCAGGAGCGCGGGCGACTGCTCGATCACCAGGTAGGCGCTGCCCAGGCGCCAGCTCCGGCCCCGGGGCCAGTGCTGGAAGGGCTCGCAACCGAGGGCGAGCAGCACCGGGGACCACTGCGCCTCGGCGAGGTCGAGATCGTCCGTCCAGAGTTCGACGTGGTGGAAGAGCCCCACCGGGTGCGGCACCGTCATCCGCTCACTCCCGGTCCGCCCGGTGGCCGGGGCCGGGGCCCGGCCGGACACCGTCGGAGCCGGGGTGCGCCGCCGCCGAACCCTGCGGAAGCGCCCCGGGGCCCGGGCCGGGGGCGGACGTGGCCGGCTCCGGCCGGACCGCGCCGGGGAAGACCTCGCACCCCTCGACCGGGAGCTCCTCGATCGCCTCGTTGGCGGCCGTGGGCACCCCGAGCCACCGGGCGCCGGCCGCGACCGCCGCCCGCGCCTGGCGCAGACCGGGCCCGCCCCAGCCGAGCAGCTCGACCGCGAGCCCGGGCGCGACCAGCAACCGCCGGTAGTGCCGCCCCGAGGCCGGATCCGCCGCACTGGGACCGACGGCCCGGAGCGCGGCGGCCATCCGGACCCGGGCGCACTCGTGCCCGCCGTTCGCCGAACCGACCCGGTCGTAGAGGTACCCGAGGTAGTACGGCGTGCCGATCACCGCCTGGGCCTCCTCGGCCGCCTCGCGGGCCAGGGCGGACCCCGGGTCGCCCTCGTCCTCGGGCTCCAGCGAGCCGCCGGGGAGCGAGACGATGCCGTCCTTGGGGTTGATCAGCGTCAGCACCCGGCCGTCGGGCGCGAACAGCCAGCCCCACGACTGCTTCACCGGCAGCCCGGCCGGCACCCGCTCGCCCGGTCGCCACGGCCAGCCCGCCGTGGGACGCCGCCGCACCTTGCCCAGCAGCTCGGCGATCTCCGCGCTGTACTCGATCCGGCTCATGCGTCCCCCTCTCGGTGTCGGGCTCGCCGGACCGACGGTGCGCGGGGAGGACCTGCGTGCGCGGTACAGGGCGGAGCGGTGAAGCGCAGGTGTGGGGCACCGCGCGCTTCTGCTGTTGATCTTCCCCGAAATCTTCCCCGAACAGGCGGTCGATGAACAGTCCCCAGCGCCGCTTGGTGGACACGGAGGCCTCACCCGGGTGGTCAGACCAGCGGCCCACCGCCCTCCCGGCCCAGGTCACCGCGGCCGGACGGCGGCTCGTCGGGCCGCGGCCCCGGATCGGACGCCGGCGCGGCACCGAACGGCGGCCCGGCCCCGAACGGCGGCCCGATCCCGAACGGCGGCCCGGCCGGCAGCGGGAAGCCCGGCGACGGAACCGCTCCGGCGGGGACGGGCACGCCCAGGGCGACGTCCTCGGCGAGCGCGTCGGCCACCTCCCCGGCCGCCATCGGCCGCAGCCGTCCGGCCTCCAGGGCCCAGCCGCGCACCACCCGGGCGTCGGCCGCCGACCCGTCCCGGACCGCGCCCCCTCCTCCGCTGCCGCTGCCGCTGCCGCTCCCGCTCCCGCTCCCGTGCAGCAGGAGCGCGCCCGCACCGCCGAGGGCCACCCCTGCCGCCAGGGTGGCGCAGAACGCCTCGGCGTTGCGGCCGCCGACGAAGAGGTACCCGCCCTCGGTGCCGATGTCCGCCGCCGCGGTGAGGTGCTCGCCGTCCTCCGGCCCGTGGCAGCGCAGGGTCAGCAGGTGGCCGCCCTCCCCGGCGCCCTCGGCCAGCGCCAGGTAGACCGCGGTGACGTGGTGCATCACGGCGACCAGCCGCGACTGCCCCGACGGACCGTCGCCGACCGCGTCCAGCAGGGCGGCGCAGGCGATCGAGATCCGCACCCGGGCCGCGTGGTCGTCGACCAGCACCGGGAGCAGCTCGGCCAGCCGCTCGCCGCCGTAGACGAAGGGCTCGCCGGCCAGCTCCGGGTCGGCCGCGTACGCGACGCGCGCGGCCGCCGACCCGGGATCGAGGCCGAACGCCTCGCAGTAGTCCTCGTAGTCGGCCGGCTCGAACACCCGCAGGTGCACCTCGATGCCCTGCCCGCGCAGCGCCCGGAGCCCGGTCTCCGTCCGGCGCAGATAGTCCCGGAAGGCGAGGGCGCCGAACAGCCCGTGCCGGGCCAGCTCGGCGAAGTCGGCGGCGCGGACGGCCAGCGCCAGCGCCACCGGCTGCGGTGGCGGCGCACCGGGCGAGCCGCCCCGCCGTCGTGCCCGGGCCCCGGGAGCGCCCGGACCGCCGCCGCCTCCACCGGGTGCCCGGCCGACCGCCCGGCCGTCCGGGGCCCGACCCCCGCCCCGACCGCCGGACGGCGGGCCACCCGGCGGGGCACCGGCGGCCGGCCCGCCCGCCCCAGGCCGCCGCCCCGACCGGGCGCGCGCCGTACGCCGCACGCCCCGATCGGCCGCCGAGCGCCCGGACGAGGCCCGCCCGGCCTGCCCGGCGGGCGCGGTGGGCGCGGCAGGCTCGGCAGGCTCGGCGGGCTTGGCGGGCTTGGCGGGCGCGGCAGGCTCGGCGGCCGCGGGGCCGACGCGGCCGCCGGAGAGGTCGGCGAGGTCGGAGGGACCGGAGAGATCGGACACATCGGAGGAGTCGGAGAACAGGAACTGCGCGGACATGGTCCCTCCCACGGGTTCGGGGCGGCGCCGCCCCGAAGCCCGGGTCGGCCGGCGATCGAGAACATACACAGCGTCACTGACAATCCACCCTGAGCGAGCGTCCGAGGGGCCCCTCGGACCGGTGGGACACCCGGTCCGGCCCGCGTTGTCGGTGCCGGACGTTATGGTCGGGGACCATGCGACTGCTGCATACCTCCGACTGGCATCTCGGGCGCTCCTTCCACCGGGAGAGCCTGCACGACGCCCAGCGCGCCTTCCTGGACCACCTCGTGGCGGTGGTCCGGACCGAGCGCGTGGACGCCGTGCTCGTCGCCGGCGACGTGTACGACCGGGCGCTGCCCGGCCTGGAGGCGGTCGCCCTGTTCGACGACGTGCTGCACCGGCTGGCCGACCTGGGCGTGCCGACGGTGTTCATCAGCGGCAACCACGACTCGGCCCGCCGGCTCGGGGTGGGCGCGGGCCTGATCGGCCGCGCCGGCGTGCATCTGCGGACCGACCCGGGCGAGTGCGCGGTGCCGGTCCTGCTGGCCGACGCGCACGGGCCGGTCGCCGTCTACGGGCTGCCCTACCTGGAGCCGACGCTGGTCCGCGAGCGGTTCGGGCTGGCCCGCGGCGGCCACGCGGCGGTGCTAGGGGCGGCGATGGACGCCGTCCGGTCCGACCTCGCGACCCGCCCGGCGGGCACCCGGTCGGTGGTCCTGGCGCACGCCTTCGTCACCGGCGGCGCGCCCAGCGACAGCGAGCGGGACATCGCGGTCGGCGGCGTCGCCTCCGTCCCGGCGTCCGTGTTCGACGGCGTGCACTACGCCGCCCTGGGCCACCTGCACGGCTGTCAGACGCTCGCCCCGCACCTGCGCTACAGCGGCTCGCCGCTCGCCTACTCCTTCTCCGAGGCCACCCACCGCAAGACCATGTGGCTGGTCGACCTCGCGGCGGACGGCACGGTCTCCGCCAAGCGGATCGACTGCCCGCGGCCGCGCCCGCTGGCCCGGCTGCGCGGTCGCCTCGCCGAGCTGCTGTCCGATCCGGAGCACACCGAGCACGAGCGGTCCTGGGTCCAGGCCACCCTGACCGACCCGGGCCGCCCGGCCGAGCCGATGGAGCAGCTGCGCCGACGCTTCCCGCACACCCTGCAGCTGCTCTTCGATCCCGAGGACAGCGGGGCCGCCGCCTCCCCCTCCTACGCGGCCCGCGTGAGCGGCCGGGCGGACCTGGAGATCGCCGAGGGCTTCCTGCGGCACGTGCGCCCCGGCGCCGAGCCGGACGCGGACGAGCTCGGCTGGCTGCGCGAGGGCTTCGAGACCGTCCGGGAGACCGGGGACCGGAAGGCGGAGCTGCCCCGATGAGACTGCACGGCCTGACCGTCACCGCCTTCGGACCGTTCGCCGGCACCGAGACGGTCGACTTCGACGCGCTCGCCGCCGGCGGTCTCTTCCTGCTGCGCGGGGCCACCGGCGCGGGCAAGAGCAGCGTGCTGGACGCCGTCTGCTTCGCCCTCTACGGCGAGGTGCCGGGCGCCCGGCGGGCCAACCGGCTGCGCAGCGACCACGCCGACCCGCGGCGGCTCACCCAGGTCCGGCTGGAGCTGACGCTCGGTGGGCGACGACTGGAGATCACCCGGCTGCCGGAGCAGCTGCGCCCGAAGAAGGTCGGCAAGGGGACGACCGTCGAGCGCGCCCAGACGCTGTTGCGCGAGTGGGCCGCCGACGGCGGCGACGGGACGCCGGGCTGGCGGGCGGTCAGCAAATCGCACCAGGAGGCCGGGGAGGAGATCCACCGGCTGATCGGGATGAGCCGGGAGCAGTTCTGCCAGGTGGTGCTGCTTCCGCAGGGGGACTTCGCCCGCTTCCTTCGCGGCGACTCCGAGGAGCGCGGCAAGCTGCTCCGACGGCTGTTCGACACCGAGCGGTTCCAGCACGTCGAGACCTGGCTGGCCGAACAGCGGCGCTCGCACGAGGCCGCCGTCCAGACCGGTCGCCGGCGCCTGCGGGACTTGGCCAGCAAGGCCGAGCAGGCGGCCGGCCCGCAGGCCGAGCCCGCCGCCGGCTGGGTGCCCGCCGAGGAGGAGTCGGCGCACCCCGCCGCCGACCTCACCGCCGGGGTGCTCGGCTGGGCCGCGATCCTGCGCGGCGGGGCCGCCGAGCAGCTCGCCGTCGCCGGTGCCGCGCTGGCCGGCGCCGAGGCGGGCCATCGCGCCGCCCAGGCCGCCCGGGGCGCCGCCGAGGAGCTGGCCGGACGGCAGCGCCGCCACCGGGAGGCCGCGCAGGAGGCGGCCCGCCTCGCCGAGGGCGCGCCGGCGATGGAGCGGGACTTCGGCAGGCTGACCGCTGCCCGGGCGGCCGTCGGGGTGGAGTCGGTGCTGCACCTGCGCGAGGCCGCCGGGGCGGCCCACCGGGCGGCCCGCGAGGAGGAGCGCCGCCACCGCGCCGCGCTGGCCGCCGCACCGGACGGCGAGGGCCTGGTGCCGGCGCGCGCCGAGGCCGAGGAGCTGGCCGCGGCCGAGCACCGGCTGCGGGCCGAGCTGGTCCGGCTGGAGGCGGCCCGCGCCGACGAGTGGCGCTGCGCGGAGCTCCGCCGGGAGCAGGCGTCGCTGGAGGCCGACCGCCGGCGCGCCGAGGAGCTCGCCGAGGAGGCGGCCGACTGGCTGGCCGACTTCGACGGCCGGCTGGCCGCGCTCCAGGAGGAGCGGTCCGCCGCCCGGGCCGCCGGCGCCCGGGTCGAGCAGCTGGACCTCCGGCGCGGCGAGCTGACCGGGCGCCTCGCCGCCGCCCGGCAGCGGGACGACCTGCGGGCGGCGATCGCGCTGGCCGAGCCGCGGGCCGTCGCCCTGCGCACCGACGCACTCGACGCCCGCGAGCACAGCCAGGACCTCCGCGAGCGCCGGCTCACCGGCATGGCCGCCGAGCTGGCGGCGCAACTGCGGGCGGGCGAGGCCTGCCGGGTCTGCGGTTCGCCCGAGCATCCGGAGCCGGCCCGGCCGGCGAGCGGCCAGATCGGCGCCGCGGACGAGGAACGCGCCCGGGCGGCCCAGACACGGGCCGAGCAGGCGGCCGACACCGCCGAGCGGGAGCTGGCGGGCCTGCGGGTGCGCGAGGCCACCGCCGCCGGGGCGGCCGGGCCGGAGGGCGTCACGGCCCTCACCGAAGCGCTGGGCACCTTGGAGCGCGAGCACCGCGAGGCGCTGCGGGTGGCGGAGGGGTTGGGCCCGGTCACCCGGGAGCTGGAGCGCCTGGCACAGGACCAGGCCCGCCAGCTCGCCGCACTGCGCGACGCGGGTGAGCACACCGCCGTGCTGACCGCCCGGATCCAGGACCTGGGCGGCGAGCAGGAGGAGCTGGACCGCCGGGTGGCCGCGGCCCGGGGCGGCGCGCCCTCGGTGGCCGGCCGGGCGTCGGTGCTGGCCCGGCTGGCCGACGGCGTGGCGGCGGTCGCGGGAGCGGCCCGCACCTGCGCGGACGCCGCGCTGCGCCTGAAGGAGGCCGACGCCGGACTGGCCCGAGCCACCGTGGCGGCCGGGTTCCCGAGCCCCGAGGAGGCGGCGGCCGTGCTGTTACCCCGGGAGGAACGCGACCGGCTGGAGGCCCGACTGACCCGGTACCGCTCGGCACTGGCCGCGGCGGAGCAGCAGTTGGCCCTGCCCGAGCTGGCCGGGGCGGTCGCCCGCCCACCGGCCGACCTGCCCGGCACCCAGGCCGCGCTGCTGGCGGCCACCGACCGGCTCCGTCGGGCCCACGCCGCGCACGAGGCGGCCGGCGAGCGCTGCGCGGCCCTGGCCGGGATCGGGCGACAGCTGACGGAGCTGGCCGCGGCGCTGGCCCCGGAGCTGGACCGGTACGCCCGGATCAACCGGCTGGCCTCGGTGACCGCCGGCACCTCCACCGAGAACCGGCTGCGGATGCGGCTGGAGTCGTACGTCCTGGCGGCCCGGCTGGAACAGGTGGCGGCGGCGGCCAGCGCCCGTCTGGTGCGGATGTCCGGCGGCCGCTACACCCTGGTCCACAGCGACGGCCGGGGCAACGGCAACAAACGCTCGGGCCTGGCCCTGCGGGTGGTCGACGCCTGGACCGGCACCGAGCGGGACACCTCGACGCTGTCCGGCGGCGAGAGCTTCTTCGCCTCGCTCGCCCTGGCGCTCGGGCTCGCCGACGTGGTGACCGACGAGGCGGGCGGCATGCCGCTGGACACGCTCTTCATCGACGAGGGCTTCGGCACGCTGGACGAGCAGGCGCTGGAGGAGGTGATGGACGTCCTCGACGGCCTGCGCGAGCGGGACCGCGCGGTCGGCATCGTCAGCCACGTCGCCGACCTGAGGAGTCGCATCCCGGCCCAGCTGATGGTCCGCAAGGGCCGCCGGGGCTCCACTCTCACGCCGGCCGGGCGGGAGGACACCTGAGTCAGGGCCCCGGAGGGGCACGCCGGGCGCCGGACTCGCGGCGAGCGGCCTCACCCCGGGAGCCGGCCACGGTCGAGGTCGCCGGCCGGCGGGTCAGCCCGTCAGCCCGAGCAGGCGATCCGCTGCGCCTGCTGCCAGGCGCAGACCGGGCAGAGGGTGCTGCCGGGGTGGTCGGCGGGCAGTTCGGTCGGCTCCCCGCACAGCACGCAGTCCGCGCGCGGCCCGGTCAGCTCCGGGTCGTGCGTCAGGGCCGCCTCCGGACCGGCCCCGGCGGGGGCGAGTGCGCAGACCGGGTTGTCGTCGTTCGTCAGCACTTCACTCATGCCGCCTTGATACTCCGCGCCCCCGCCCTGCGGCAAGGCCGACCCCGGCCACCGCACCGGGCGGCCCGGGAAGGCGGCCCGGACGGGCGGCCCAGACGGACGGCCCGGGAAGGCGGCCCGGAAGGGCGGCCCGGGAAGGCGGCCCGGCTGTACGAAGGGGCCGCCGTACGAAGGGCCGCCGTGCGGAAGGGCCTGCGGCGACGGTCCGGAGGCGGTCCGGCATCGGTCGACCGGGTCCACCCACCCACCCCGCTCCCGGCCGTCGGCCCCGGTTACGGTGGGCCCATGCCCGCATCGTCCACCGCCCTGCACCGCCGACTGCTCGCCGCCCGCGCCGCGGCCCCCACCTACCCGGAGGTGGGCGCGACCCGCGAGGCCGGGCTGCCCGCCGGCTACGCGCACCTGCGGCGACGGATCCACCTCGGGCACGGACCCGAGGTCCTGGAGCGGGCCGGGCGGTACGTACTCGGCTGGGGCAGCCAGTTGGGCAGCGGCTTCGCCGTCCACCCGTACGCACCGGCCGAGGAGGGCGCGACCGTCCTGCTGCGGCTGAGCCCGCCCGGGTTGCGGCAGCCCCGGTTGGTGATCCCCTGCCGAGTGGTGTGGACGGTGGACGAGCCGGATCGGATCGGGTTCGCGTACGGGACGCTGCCCGGGCACCCGGAGTGCGGCGAGGAGGCGTTCCTGGTGACCATGGACGCCGCGGGCGAGGTCTGGTTCGAGGTGACGGCGTTCGCCCGGCTCGCCTCCTGGTACGCCCGGCTCGGCCGTCCGGTGGCGGTGCTCTGCCAGTACCTCGCCATCGAGCGCTACCTCGCCGCCGTGGCTTCGGCGGCCTCCCGGCGGCCCAGGGCCTTCCCGGCCCCGGCGGGCCGGGTACGGTCGGCGCACCGCGTACGGCCGGGCCACCGGACGCACCGGACGCGTTGAACCAACAGGACGGGCCGGACGCGCCGGGCCGGACCGGCGGCCGGACCCGCCGCGCGACAGCCGGCCCGTCCGGAGCACTGCCCGGGGGCCGCCGAGGGCCGGTCAGCCCAGGAAGGAGAGCCGGACCGTCCGGTGCGGGTTGTCGCCGTTGGTGTCGATCAGGACGACGGATTGCCAGACGCCGAGCGCGAGTTGGCCGCCGATCACCGGCAGGGTGGCGTGCGGGGCGACCAGGCCGGGCACGACGTGGTCGCGACCGTGGCCGGGGCTGCCGTGCCGGTGGCGCCACCGGTCGTCGGCGGGGATCAGGTCGCGCAGCGTCGCGAGGAAGTCCTCGTCGCTGCCCGAACCGGTCTCCAGGACGGCGATTCCGGCCGTGGCGTGCGGCACGAAGACGTTGAGCAGACCGTCACGGCCGACGGCCCGTTCGTTGAGGAACTCGGCGCAGCGACCGGTGATGTCGAGGGCGACCTCGCGGCTGCCGGTGGTGATCTCGATGGTGGTGGAGTGGAAGGTGCCGGAGTGGAGGGGCGTGGAGGGGAGGGACGTGGAGTGGATGTTGTCCGCCATGACCGCCATCCTCACCCACCGCCGGGAACCCCGGGGAGTGCCTCGCCGTCTGCCCGCGCCACGGCCGCGCGGTGTCGTACGGTGAACGGTTGGGGCTGTCGCGGACCCGCCACCGCGTCAGGCACGGGACCGGGATACGCCGAAGACCCGACGGTCCCTGAGGTCCGTCGGGCCGGATGCCCGGTGGGCGCGGGGGCCGGAGGCCCTAGCCGCGACCGCCGAACAGGCTCCGTCGCAACCGGCGCAGCGGCGCCAGCAGCGACACCCGCACGTGGCGGCGCGGCGCGGTCGGGGTGCCGGCGCCGCGCGGCGTCAGTTCCCTTATCAACCCGAGTGCCTCGGCGGTGTCCACCGCCGGGAGTGCGGGCGCGCCGAGCACAGCCAGGTGCCGCTCGATCCGACGGCCGGTCGCGCCGACGCCGCACTGGATCGCCGGCACGCGGGGCCGAGACCGCACTTGCATGTGTTCCATCAGTATTCCCACCCCTACGAGGCGCCAGGGCCGTGAGGCGAAGACTATCCGTGACAGACGGCCTTCGCGCAACCGTCCTGGTGTACTGCCACCGTATCGTGCGGCGTCAACTGACGCCGCACCAGGGGCCGCCCGGGGCGATCACGACTAGGCATCAATGATGGTGCACGACCGGGTGCGCGTCACCGGCGCCGTGGGGGCACGAGCCGGGCGCTTGCCGGGGAGGCACGCGCCGGGCGCACGGGATCATGCCCCGATCGCCACCGGCGGGCCCGGGACGCGACCGGCGGCCGGCCGCACGGCTGCGGCGGCGCCCCGGCCGACCGGTGCGAATCGTTCGGAAAGTGAACACAATCGAGGGATTGACGTGGAGGAAACCTCCAAGCAATATCTTCATCGACCGCGCAAGCCCGAGCGGCGCTCCGCCCTCGCGCAAGCATCACTCAATCGCGCGTTCGACTGATGAAGGACTCCGGCTCCCCCGAGCCACTGCCCGGCCACCTCGACGCTGCGGTGGCCAGGCCCGGGAGGCGCTCGGACCGGCGGCCGGCCGTAGAGGGTCGGCCGGGCCGCCACCAGGCTGCCGGTGCCACCCCCTATGGGGCCCGGCACCGGCGGCTCCGGATCACCGGACCGGGCGCCGCGGCAGGGACCGACCGGGGCGCCGGAGCACGTACCGACCCGTACCGCGGCGCGGCCCGCGCCCCACCCCGGACCGCGCGAATCCGCTCCCCGACCACGCTCGGTAGACTCGGCCAGCGTGCCAGTCCTCCTCAGCATCGTGCTCCCGGTCCACGGGGTCGAGCGCTACCTGCCCCGCTGTCTCGACTCGATCCTGGAAGCCACTCCCGCCGGGGAGTCGCGCTTCGAGGTGATCGCGGTCGACGACCTCTCCCCCGACCGCTGCGGCGCGATCCTGGACGAGTACGCCGTCCGCGACCCCCGGTTGCGCGTGCTGCACCTCACCGAGAACCAGGGGCTCGGCGGCGCCCGGACCGCCGCCCTCCCCGAGCTGCGCGGCCAGTACGTCTGGTTCGTCGACAGCGACGACTGGCTGCCGGACGGCACCGTCTCCGCGCTCCTCGACGAGCTCGCCCAGGAGCGCGACCGCGAGACCCCCGCCGACGTGCTGCTCACCGACTTCACCCACGTCTACCCGGACGGCGGGACCGAGCCCAACCCCTGGCGTCACCTCCTGACCGGCTCGCCGCTGGTCGACGGCTGCACCCTCGCCGAGCACCCCGCGCTGTTCCGGACCGTGATGTCGGTGTGGAACAAGGTGTTCCGCCGGGACTTCCTGCTCGGCCTCGGCGTCTCCTTCGGGCGCGGCTTCTACGAGGACATCTCGGTCACCTACCCGGCCCTGCTGGCCGCCGAGAGGCTGCGCTACCTCGACCGCGCCTGCTACTTCTACCGGCGCGGCCGCCCCGGCGCGATCACCAGCACGGCCTCCCCCAAGCACGCCGACGTCTTCGCCCAGTACGACGCGATCTTCGGGTTCCTGGACCGCCCGGACCGGCCCGGCCGGCCGGTGCCGGACTCCCTGCGCACCCTCGTCTTCGAGCGGACCGTCCAGCAGGCGCTGACCGTCCACGACACCCCGGGGCTCGTCCCGGCCGGGCTGCGCAAGGACTTCTTCCGGCTGATCGCCGAGCACTTCGCCCGCCACCGCCCGGCCGGCTACCGCTACCCCGGTGGTCTGCGCGGCGTGCAGTACCGGCTGGCGGCACGCGGCGCCCGGGTCGCGTACGCGGAGCTGCGCCGCACCGGCCGGCTGCCCCGCGAACTCAAGCGGGGGGCGCGGGCGGTCGCCCCGGCGGTGAGGAAGGGGGTCCGCAGCGGCGCGCGGTTCACCGCGTACAACGCGTTCCGCCGGCTCCCGCTGGACGAGCACCTGGCGGTCTACGCGGCGTACTGGCACCGGGGTTACGCGTGCAGCCCGGCGGCGATCTACGAGAAGGCGAAGGAACTCGCCCCCGGCGTGCGGGGCGTGTGGGTGGTGGAGAACCGCGCGCAGGCGGCCACGATGCCCGCCGGGGTGCCGTACGTGATCGTCAACACCCCCGCCTACCTCAAGGCGATGGCGACCGCCAAGTACTTCGTGAACAACGTCAACTTCCCGCGCACCATGGCGAAGCGGCCGGGAACGGTGCACGTCCAGACGCAGCACGGCACACCGCTGAAGGCGATGGGGATGGACCTCAGGGACCACCCGGTGGCCGCCGACGGGATGGACTTCGACCGACTGCTGGAGGCCGTCGACCGCTGGGACTTCCTGGTCTCCTCCAACCCCCACACCAGTGAGCACTTCGCCCGGGCCTTCCCCGGCCGCTACGAGATGCTGGACACCGGCTACCCGCGCAACGACCGGCTGGCCACCGCCACCCCGGCGGAAGTGGCGGCGATGCGCGAGCGGTTCGGGCTGACGCCGGGCCGCACCGCGGTGCTGTACGCGCCGACCCACCGCGAGGGCCGGGGCGGGTACGTGCCGCTGCTGGACGTGCGCGAGCTGGCCCGGCGGCTGGGGCCCGGCTTCACACTGCTGGTGCGCACGCACTACTTCCACACCGGCGGCCCGGGCGACCTCGCGGCGGGCGAGGAGGCGGCCGAGATCGTGGACGTCTCGGCGCACCCGACCGTGGAGGACCTCTACCTGGCGGCGGACGTCCTGGTCACGGACTACTCGTCGATGATGTTCGACTACGCCGTACTGGACCGGCCGGTCGTGGTCTTCGCACCGGACTGGGAGGAGTACCGGCGGGTGCGCGGGGTCTACTTCGACCTGTTCGCGGAGCCGCCGGGCGCGGTGACGGTGGACGCCGACGGGCTGGCCGCGGCGCTGCTGGCGGGAGACCCCGAGCCGGCGGCGCGGGCGAGGTTCCGGGAGCGGTTCTGCCCGTGGGACGACGGCGGGGCGGCCGAGCGGGTGGTCCGCCGGGTGTTCCCGACGGAGCCTGAGCACGCGCCCGCCTGAACACGGACCCGGGAACGCGGGCCCGGGAACGCGGCGGCGGGGCCCCGGGGAGTCCCGGAGCCCCGCCCGAAGCGGACTCAGCCCTGGCGCGCGGCCAGGAACTCGTCGAAGGTCAGCTCACCGTCGTGGTTGGTGTCCATCTGGTTGATGATGGCCTCGGCCATCGAGATCGACGTGGTCAGGTCGCCGAGCTCGCGGGCGACCTTCGCGTACTCGGCGGCGGTGATCCGGCCGTTGCCGTTCACGTCGTACTTGTCGAACGCCGCGCGGATGGTGTCGACGTCTGCCATGGGTGGCCCCTCCTGAATGAACTGCATGACTGCGATGATCTGCATGACTGCTGATGTGCGTTTCCGACGGCCGTACCCTACCCGGCCGTGGCGAGCACCACGGTTGCCGGGAGTGGACGGGCTCGGGGGTGGGTGTCGTAGTCTGCGGGTCTGATCCCGGCCCGGCCGGGGAACGACCACCGATCGTCGTCTGTTCAGGCCCGGGCACCTCTCGGGCGTGCTCGTCCTGGGAGGGACCATGCTCGATCTCGTCACCAAGCTGGTGCTGAAACCGCTCGCGCGGGGGATCTGGCGGCCGACCATCGAGGGCTTGGAGAACGTGCCGCGCAAGGGCGGCGTGATCCTGGCCAGCAATCACCTCTCGTTCATCGACAGCGTGGTGATCCCGCTGACCGCGCCCCGCCGGGTGCACTTCCTCGCCAAGGCCGAGTACTTCACCGGCACCGGGATGAAGGGCGCACTGTCCAAGGGCTTCTTCGAGGCGATCGGCGCGGTGCCGGTCGAGCGCGGCACCTACCGCTCCGCCCAGGCCTCGCTGGAGTCGGCCCTGGAGATCCTGGAGGACGGCAAGGCCTTCGGCATCTACCCCGAGGGCACCCGCTCGCTGGACGGCCGCCTCTACCGGGGGAAGACCGGCGTGGCCTGGCTGGCCCTCACCGCCGGGGTGCCGGTGGTACCGGTGGCACTGGAGGGACCGGACCAGATCCTCCCGATCGGCAAGCGCGTCCCCCGGGTGCGCAAGGTGACGGTCCGTTTCGGCGAGCCCCTGCACTTCGACGAGCTGCACGGCCAGGCCCGGTCGCTCAAGGCCCGCCGTCAGGTCACCGACGAGGTGATGCGGGCGATCCAGCGGCTCTCCGGCCAGGAGGTCGCGGAGACCTACAACGAGGTCCCCAAGGCCGCCTGAGCCGGGGCGGCGCGGCGCTCACCACGGGCGCGCCGCCACCGCCCGCCGCTCAGCGGCGCCCCGCCGGCTGGACCGCGGCCGGCGCCTCCCGGCGCAGCAGCGCCGCGTACCGGCCGTCGGCCTCGACCAGCTCGTCGTGGCTGCCCAGTTCGACGATCTCGCCGCCGTCCAGGACGACGATCTGGTCGGCGTCGCGGACGGTGGAGAGCCGGTGGGCGACGGTGATGGTGGTCCGACCGGCCGCGAGGGTGTCGACGGCCTGCTGGACGGCGTGTTCGGTGCGGTTGTCCAGCGCGCTGGTGGCCTCGTCCAGGATCAGCACGGGCGGGTTGCGCAGGATGGTGCGGGCCAGCGCGAGGCGCTGCTTCTCCCCTCCCGAGAAGCGGTAGCCGCGCTCGCCGACCAGGGTGGCGTAGCCGTCCGGGAGCCCGGCGATGGTGTCGTGGATCTGCGCGGCCCGGGCGGCGGCCGCGAGCTCCTCGTCGGTGGCGTCCGGCTTGGCGAAGCGCAGGTTGTCGGCGACCGAGGCGTGGAAGAGGTACGTCTCCTGGGAGACCACGCCGACCGCCCGGGACAGCGAGTCGAAGGAGAGCTCCCGGACGTCGACCCCGTCGATCGTGACCCGGCCGCCGGTCACGTCGTAGAGCCGGGGGACGAGGTAGCTGAGCGTGGTCTTGCCCGAGCCGGTCTCGCCGACCACGGCGAGCGAGCCGCCGGCCGGGACCTTGAGCTCGATACCGGCGAGCGTGGGCCGTTCCTGCTCCGGGTCGTAGCGGAACTCGACGCCCTCGAACCGGACCTCACCGCGGATCTTCTCCAGGACGACCGGCCGCTCGGGCTCGGCGATCTCCACCGGGAGGTCGAGGTACTCGAAGATCCGCTGGAACAGGGCCAGCGAGGTCTGCACCTGGACGCCCGTGGACAGCAGGCCGACGGTCGGGCGGAACAGGCCCTGCTGGAGCGAGACGAAGGCGACCAGGGTGCCGACCGAGACGATCGGCGAGCCACCGGCCGAGGCCAGCCCGGCCGCCCAGTAGATCACCGCGGGCATCGCGGCCATCACGATCTGGATGGTGTTCATCCGCCAGCGGCCGGCCATGCTGGAGCGCACCTCCAGCTCGGCGAGCTGGTCGGACTGCCCGGTGAACTCCGCGGCGAGCGAGTCGGAGCGGCCCATGGTGCGGCCGAGCAGGATGCCGCTGACCGAGAGGGACTCCTGCACGGCCGAGCTCATCGCGGCGAGCTGCTTCTGCCGTTCGCCGGTGATCTTCTTGCGCTCGTTGCCGACCCGGCGGCTGATCCAGACGAAGAGCGGCAGGAGCAGCAGCGAGACGACGGTGAGCCGCCAGTCCAGGGCGACCATGGCGACCACCGAGGCGATCACGCTGGTGAAGTTGGAGACCAGCGAGGTGGCGGTGGACGTCACGGTGGACTGCATGCCGCCGATGTCGTTGGCGATCCGGGACTGCACCTCGCCGGTACGGGTGCGGGTGAAGAACGCCAGCGACATCCGCTGGAGGTGGCTGTAGACGGCGGTGCGCAGGTCGTGCATCACCCGCTGGCCGACGGTGGTGGAGATCAGCGTCTGCAGCACGTTGAAGATGCTGTTGATCACGGCTGCGGCGATCATGCCGAGCGCCAGCAGGCTGAGCAGGCCGGTGCGCCCCTGCGGGATGGCGGTGTCCAGCACGGCCTTCAGCAGGAACGGCGACGCCACCGAGACGACCGCGGAGGCCGCCACCAGCGCACCGACCACGGCGAGCCGGCCGGAGTACGGGCGGAACAGCGCGAGGATGCGGCGCCACTGGGCCGGCGGGCGGGGCTCGCCCTCGGCCTGGGCGGGTGGGGTCCATCGGATGCCGTCGGGCCTCAAGGGCGGGCCTCCTGGGGTCGGACGCGCGGGCGCGTGGCGGGCACGGCGCCGCACGGTGGTGCGGCGGGTGCGGCAGCGGGGGTGGGCGGGGCGGTCGGACGGCCTCCGCCAGCATAGCGAGGATAGCTCATAGTTAGCGAAGCTAATAGTGAGGCTCTCTCTATTCCCATGACCGCCCAACCGCCCCGCGCCGTGCCGCGCCGCGCCGCGCCCGCGCCGCCCCGCGCCGAGCCGCCCCGCACCCGAGCCGCACCGCCCTGCCCCCGGCCCCGGCCCGACACCGCCGGCCCGACACCGCCGGCCCGGCCCCCGGCACCGCCCCCTCAGTCCGTCCGGTACGTCCGGGCCGCCTTCGAGGAGACCCCGCCGAGCTTGCCGGACGGCAGCAGCCGGGCGATCGCGACCGCGATCTTGTAGCGCTTGCTCGGGACGGACAGCGAGCGGCCGCGCGCCAGATCGCGCATCGCCTCGTCGACGACCCGCTCGGCGGACAGCCAGCCCCAGGCCGGGATGTTCCCCGTCCCCATACCGGCCCGCTGGTGGAACTCGGTGTGGGTGAAGCCGGGGCAGAGCGCCATCAGCCGCACACCGCTGCCGCCGAGGTCGCGCATCACCCCCTGGGTGAAGCTCACCACCCAGGCCTTGCTGGCGCCGTAGGTGCCGCGCGGCAGGAAGGCCGCCACCGAGGCGACGTTGACGATCGCGCCCCGCCGGCGCTCGCGCATACCGGGCAGGGCCGCCGTGGTGAGCCGCAGGATCGCCTCCACGTGCACCTTCAGCATGTCCAGCTCGTCCTGGAGCGGGACGGTCAGGAAGGCGCCCCTGTTACCGAACCCGGCGTTGTTCACGAGCAGGTCCACCGGGTGGGCGGGGTCGGCCAGCCGGGTCTCGACGGCCGCGATGCCGGCCTCGGTGGCGAGGTCCGCGGTGAGCACCTCGGTGGCGATGTCGTACTTGGCGCGCAGGTCGGCGGCGACCTTCTCCAACCGCTCGGTGTCCCGGGCGACCAGGACGAGGCGGTAGCCGCTCCGGGCGAGCCGGCGGGCGAAGGCGGCTCCGATGCCGGCGGTGGCGCCGGTGATCAAGGCAGTGGTGGTCATGCGGCGACCGTATCCACTCATGGGTATCCACGACACCCCGGCGGCTCCGCTGCGCGGCGGCGGCCTGGCTCTCGGTGACGACGGTCACGGAGAGTACAGCGGTGGCGCCTGATGGTTCGTGCTCCTATCGTCGATGAAGGGGGCGTCGCCGGACCAGGCGATGGAACTTCGATGAGGAGGCACTCAGATGCTTACTCAGACCACCCGGACCACGCGGTCGTCGCTCGCCACCCAGGCGGAGCTCGACGCACTCGGCATGTTGATCACGGAGGACGAGGCGACCGTCAGCGACGCGCCCACGTACCGTCCGGAAGCCGCCGCCCTGCTCCTGCTGGCAGGTGCCCTGCTGTTGTCGCCGAAGCCGCCGAAGGAGAAGACCCGGTAACTCGGGACCGACGGTACCCGGCACCGCGCGGAGTCCGCGGCGGCACTGCCGCCCATGACACCGCGAAGCCCTCTTCAAGGAGACGCACGCACCATGCCAACCGCCGATCTCTCGCTCCGTGACGAATACGCCGCGGCGGTGGAGCGGCTGGCAGGCCGCACCCTCGACGCCCTCCGGGGAGTCGGGGGTGCGGTCGCGCCCGCCGCGCCCGACACCGGCCCCGCACCCGATTCCGGCTCCGTGCCGCGTCCGGTCCTCGCCGCCGCCCGGGTGCTCGGGCCGGACGTGCTCGCACCCCAGGTACTGGGGGCGGCCGGGGCCGACGAACAGGCCGTCCTGCTGCTGACCGAGGCCCACCGGGCCTTCCCGCTCGCCGCCTTCCCGGCACCCGCCGACCCGGGCTCCCCCGCCGACGCCGGAGCCGACCGGTCCGCCGACGAGGAGCGGGCCGCCGGTGCCGTCCTCGTCGCCGCGTGGCGGGACTGGGCCACCACCGTGCTGCTGTCCCGGACACCCGGCACCTTCTCCGGGACCCCGTTCCCCGAGCCGGCCGGCGACCCGGCGCGTGACCAGGGCGCCCCGCACCCCGGTCACGCCCCTCGGCCGGAGCCCTACGCCTGGCAGGCCTGGTCGGTCCGGATGGCCCAGCTGTCGGCCCTCGCCCTCCCCGGCCTCGACGGCCCCGTGCACGACGCGGCCCGCGAGCACACCCTCGACCTGGCCCGCGGCGCCGTCCGTTCGCTGCTGCGCTGCGACTACCGGGTCGCCGCCCGGCTGACCCGATGGCTCGCCTGGCTCGCCGCCGACGGACGACAGCTGCCCCTGGAGGTCGAACCCGTGCTGGACCGGATCCGGGCGGTGGGCGACGGCAGCGCCCGCACCGCACTCGAACTCGCCGTCGCCGACCACCTGCTGAGCGGAGCAGCCTCATGACCGACCATCAGCTCCTCTCCGTCGCACAGCAGTTGGGCTCCCGCTCGATGGGCTGGCTGCACAGCTGCCACGAGCGCGGCTTCGGCCGGCTCCCCGACGACGTCACCATCGACCTGGCCGATCCGAACAACGCCTACAAGCCGCTCGCCGAGTCCGCCCTGGCCGCGTCACTCGTCCTGCGGGACGGCGTCACCGGCCCGCAGGACGCCCGCATCGCCCGCGAACTCCTGGACTTCGGCTGGTCGCAGCTGCGCGAGGGCGACCTGCTGTACGAGCGGCTGCTGCGCTACCCGGTGATGACCGACCCGCTGGAGACGTACGTCCACTTCGCCCGGGCCGGCTACCGGCACGCGCCGCTGGAGGAGTTGCTGGAATCCCTGACGAAGGTCCGCGGGATCCAGGCCATCGAGATGATGCCCAACCGGCGGCTCGCCCTCGCCAACGCGCGCCGGGTGATCGGACTGCGCAACCAGCCCGACGACTGGGACGCCCTCACCGCCCGGACCTGGCTCGGCGCCACACCGGAGCCCTGGGCGATCGACTGGCTGACCGGCTACCACATCACGCACGCCGTGTTCCACCTCACCGACTGGGGCGCCCGGCCCGAGGGCATGCCCGAACCGATGCGCGACTACGTCCGGAACTGGCTGCCGGTCTGGGTCGACACCTGGCTGGAGGTCGGCCAGTGGGACCTCGTCGGCGAACTGCTGGTGGTCGACTCGTGCGTCGGGGAGCCCGTCACCGGCACACAGGGCTGGGAGGCGCTGGCCGCGATCCAGCGCGAGGACGGGCTGATCCCGCGCGAGAGCGCCGAACCGGTCTCGGACGACCCCGAGCAGGCCTTCCGCGACCACGAACACACCGCCGTCGTCGCGGTGGTGGCCGGTACCGTCACCCTGTCCCGGGCGCTCGGCGGCGCCGCGGTCGCGGCCTGACCGCGATGGCCGAACCGGACGCGACGACCAAACCGGGCACGGCGGCCGAACCGGGCACAGCGGTCGAACCGGACGGCCCCTCCCGGCCGGCCGCCGTGCCGGGGGTCGGGGCGGGGGTCGGGGCGGACCCCGGCGGTCCGGGCGCGGACCACGTCCCCGTCCTGGTCCGGGCCGCCGCGCCGTACGCCACCGCCGTCACGCTGGCCGTGGCCCAGGGTGACCGGACGGCCGTCCACTGCCACGGACGGACCGCCCGCGACGGGGAACCCTGCACACCCGACACCGTCTACGAACTCGGCTCCGTCACCAAGACGTTCACCGCGCTGCTGCTCGCCGTCATGGCCGCCCGGGGCGAACTCGCCCTGGACGACCCGCTGGAGCGCCACCTGCCGCCGGACTGGCGCCCGCCGGACCTCCGGCACGACGGCCCGATCCGGCTGCTGCACCTGGCGACCCACACCTCCGGCCTGCCCAAGCTCCCGCCCGGACTGCTCACGACCGCCCTGCCCACCTGGACCAGCAACCCGTACGTCGACTTCGACGACCGGCGGTTGCGGGCCGGCGTGGCCCGGACCACCGTGCGGCACGCGCCCGGGACGCGGTACGGGTACTCCAACTACGGCGTCGGCCTGCTCGGCCGACTGCTCGCCGAGACGGGCCGCGCCGGCTACGCCGAGCTGCTCGCCGACCGCCTGCACCGCCCGCTCGGGCTGCGCACCGCCACCTGCTCCCCCGACGCCCGGCACCGCGCCACCGGACACCGGCGCGGCCGGCCGCTCCCGCCCTGGCTCATCCCCGGGCTGCCGGGCGCCGGCGCCGTCCGGGCCGGTGGCGCCGACCTGCTGCGCTTCCTCCGCGCCCACCTGTCGCCGGGCGAGGGCGAGTTGGGGCACGCGCTGCGCGACGTCCAGCGCCCGCGACTGCGGCTGGCCCGTTCGACGGACCGACTCGGGCTGGTCTGGAACCTGCGTCGCGCGGCGGACGGCCGCGATCTCTACTTCCACTCCGGCGCCACCCGCGGGTTCACCGTCGTGGTCGGCTTCTGCCCGCAGACCGCGACGGCGGTCGCCGCCCTCACCAACACCGGCCCGGCCCTCGACGGGCGCTTCGTGCAGGCGGCGTACGAGACTCTGAAGCAGCTCGCGAAGCCGACGGACTGAGCGGCCACCGGGCGGGGCCCGGGCGGCACCGCGTGACGGGGCCGGCCCGGGCCCGGGCGGTCAGCGCTTCTCGGGGTGCGCGGCGCTGTCGGCCGCGCCGCCGGCGCCCACCGGACGGAGCCGGGAGGCGGCGGTGGCGGCCAGTTGCGGGGCGAGCCGGGCGACGTCGCGGGAGCCCACGACGGCGATCAGCGAGGGCAGGATCCAACGGACCGGCTGCATGCCGCGCAGCCAGGACTGGGCGTAGACATGGGCGGAGCGGCGGACGATGCCCGCGACCAGCCGGTCCACCGCCGGACCGAGCGGGTAGGTCTTGTTGGCGGGCCAGGGCAGCCGGGCTCGCATCTGCTTGAGGACGGCGTCCTCGTCGGCGCCGCGGACCATGTCGGTGTCCGTCCAGCTCAGGTACCCGACACCGACCTTGACGCCCTGCGGAGCCACCTCGGCGCGGATCGAGTGGGCGAAGGCCTCGACACCGGACTTGCTGGCGCAGTAGGCGCTCATCAGCGGGGCGGGCGTGAGCGCGGCGAGCGAGGCGATCTGGAGCAGGTAGCCGCGGCTCTCGGCGAGGGCCGGCAGGAACGCCCGCGCGGTGGCCACGCTGCCGAGCAGGTTCACCTCGATCACCCGGCTGAACGCCCGGTGGTCGCTGTCCAGCAGCGGGCCGCCGATGGCGATGCCGGCGTTGGCGACCACCACGTCGATCCGGCCGTAGTGCTCCTTGATCTGCCGGGCGGTCTCGGTGAGCGCCTCGATGTCGGTGACATCGGCCTCCCAGGCGGTGGCGCCCGGACCGCAGAGCGCGGCGACGGCCTTGAGCTCGGCCGGCTCCAGGCCGAGCAGGGCGACCTTGGCCCCCCGCAGGGTGAGCTTGCGGGCCAGGGCGGCGCCGACACCGCGCGCGGCACCCGTGACGACGACGACCTGTGCGGACAGCGGCAACGTGGCGCTCATGCGGGCAGGCTCCTCTGGGGGGACGGACGGTGGACGGCGGGCAGGTGGGCGGCCGCGAGCCGGTCGATCTCGGCGGCGACCTCGGCGGGCCGCTCGATCGGTGCCATGTGGCCGACCCCGGGCAGCAGGAGCAGGCCCTGCGGGTCGGGCAGTGCGGCGACGATCCGGTGCGCGTGCACCGGCGGGGTCAGCCGGTCGTCGGTGCCGACCACCACGGCGGTCGGCACGGTGAGTCGCGCCAGCCCGGCACGGACGTCCAGCGTGTCCAGCACCCCGGCCCAGCGGGACCGGACGACGGTCGGGCAGGCGTGCACGATCCGGGCCGTCGCCTCGACCTGCTCGGCGGGCGAACCGGCGCCCATGGTGCCGTACTTGAGCGCGGCCCGGCTGACCGGGCCGACCGGACCGAGCGGCAGCCGCGAGCGCAGCCCCTGGCGGTGCAGGAAGCGGCGCAGCCGCGGCGGGCGGACCGCGTCGGGCAGGACGCGCAGCTCGGCCACCAGGTCGGCCGCGCCGGTGGAGACCAGCACGGCGGCGGCGGTGCGCTCGGCGACCTCGGGGCGGCCGGCGGCGGCCATCACGGTCATGCCGCCCATGCTGTGGCCGGCCAGCACGGCCCGCTCCCCCGCCGGGACGGTCCGGACGAGCACGGCGGCGAGGTCCTCGGCGAGCGCCCGGGTGGAGTACCGGATCCGGCTGGGCGGGACTTCGCTGCGGCCGTGGCCGCGCTGGTCGTAGGCCACCACCCGGTAGCGGTCGGCGAGCCGGTGGATCACCGGCGCCCAGAAGAGGGTGGAGCAGGTCCAGCCGTGGGCGAGCACGACGGTCGGGGCGCCGGGCTGCCCGTGGATCTCGGCGTGCAGGCGGCTCCCGTCCGCCGAGCGGATCTCCAACTCCTCGGCGGGGGCGGGCGGGACGCAGTCGGCGGGGATCGCGGGGCTCATGCCAGGGCCTCCTCGGGCGTCGCGGCCCCCCGGGTGGCCGGCGCGGTCCGCATGATCAGCTCGTACTCGGCAAGGTCGACCTTGCGGGTGGCGCGGCGGAAGGAGGTGGTGGAGCCGGGCCAGAGCACGGTGTTCTTGCCGCTGCTGTCCAGGTACCAGCTGCGGCAGCCGCCGGTGGTCCAGACGGTCCGGTCCATCCGGTGCTGGAGTTCGAGGTTCCAGTGCCGCTGGGCGCGGACGGTCGGCTGCATCGCGGTGGCGCCGACCGAGCCGAGCGTGGTGAGGGCGTCGACCAGGTAGTTCAGCTGGGACTCGATCATCAGGATCATCGAGTTGTTGCCGAGGCCGGTGTTGGGACCGATCACGAAGAAGAGGTTCGGGAAGCCGTGCACGGTGGAGCCGCGCAGCGCCTCCATGCCGTCCTTCCACTCCTCCGCCAGGCTGGTGCCGTTGGCCCCGAACACCCGGGCGCCGATGGGCATGTCGGTGACGTGGAAGCCGGTGCCGAAGACGATCGCGTCCACCTCGTGCTCGCTGCCGTCGGCGGCGACCAGGGTCGAGCCGCGCACCTCGCGCAGGCCGGCGGAGACCACCTCGGTGTTGGCGGCGGCGAGCGCCGGGTAGTAGGTGTTGCTGAGCAGGATCCGCTTGCAGCCGATCCGGTAGTCCGGCGTGAGCCTGGCGCGCAGCGCGGGGTCGGTGACGCTCTGCGCGATGTGCCGCTCGGCGAGTTGCTGGACCAGCTTCAGCAGGCCGGGGCGCCGGACGAAGGCGTCGACCTGGAGCTCACGGAGCGCGAACAGGGCACCCCGGCGGAGCTTGGCGGTGACGGGGACCCGGCTGTGCAGCCACTTCTCGGCCTCGCTGATCACACGGTCGCGGCGCGGCAGGACCCAGGCCGGGGTGCGCTGGAAGACCGTCAGCCGGCCGACCTTCGGCTGGATGTTCGGGATGATCTGGGCGGCGGAGGCACCGGTGCCGACCATCGCGACCCGCTTCCCGGCCAGGTCGAACTCGTGGTCCCAGCGGGAGGAGTGGAAGACCTTGCCGGTGAAGGAGTCCAGACCGGGCAGGTCGGGGATCTGCGGGTCGGCGAGCGGTCCGGCGGCGGAGACGACGGCGTCGGCCGTCCACTGGCCGGCCGTGGTGGTGATCCGCCAGCGGGTCCGGTCGGCCTCCCAGCGCGCCTCCGTCACCTCGGCGTTGAAGCGCAGGTGCGGGCGGATGCCGAAGACGTCGGTGACCTTCTCCAGGTAGGCGCGGATGTCGGGCTGGCCGGAGAAGCTGCGCGGCCAGTCGGGGTTGGGCGCGAAGGAGAAGGAGTAGAGGTGGGAGGGCACGTCGCAGGCGCAGCCGGGGTAGCTGTTGTCCCGCCAGGTGCCGCCGACCGAGTCGGCGCGCTCCAGGATGACGAAGTCGGTGATGCCGGCGCGGCGCAGCCGGACGCCGGCGCCGATGCCGCCGAAGCCGGAGCCGATGACGGCGACCCGGACGTGCGGGACGGCCGGAGTGGCGGGGGTGGCCGAAGCGGCGGCGGGCTCGGACGCCGGGGCGGGGACGGTCGGGCCGGCGGCGTCCGCGACGGTGTCGGCAGCGGCGTCCGCGACCGGGGCGGTACCGGCCGCAGCGGTGTCGGCCGAAGCGGTGTCGGCCGCGGCTGCGAGCGGGTCCCGGTCGGACGCGTCGGGGCGGGGGCGCTTGGTGCTGGATGCCATGCGGCGTCCTCCTGAGGGTGGTGGCCGTGAGGTGCGCACTGCCGCGACGTGCCGCCGTACGTCCTGCCATCGTGCCGTCATGCCGTCGCGATAACCATGCCAGCAATCACTGGCACGATTGGCAGAGTAGCCCCTGCCGACAGCGGAGGGAAGGAGCCCGGCCACGTCACTTCCGCGATCGCCGGTCCTATGCTGAGCGCCGTGGACAAGGTCAGAGCGGGTACGGGCGACGGACGACGCGAGTACCGGGTGGAGGAGTTGGCCGAGGCGGCCGGCATCACCACCCGGACACTGCGCTTCTACCGCGAGCGCAAGCTGCTCCCGCCACCGCGCAAGGACGGCCGGATCGCCTGGTACGGCGAGGCCCACCTGACCCGGCTGCGGGTGATCGCCGAGCTGCTGGAGCGCGGCCACACCCTGGGCGGCATCGCCGAGTTGATCGGCGCCGGCGAGAGCGGCCGGGACGTCGCCGAGCTGATCGGCCTGGGGGCGGCGATCATCGCGCCCTGGTCCGACGAGACCCCGGTCCACCTGGGCTGGGACGAACTGAAGGCCACCTTCGGCGACCAGCTCACCGAGGAGAACACCGCCGCCTCCATCGCCCAGGGGTACATCTCGGTCGAGGAGGACGGGATCACCCACGTCAGCCGCCGGCTGATGGACGCCACGACGGCGCTGGTCGCCGAGGGCGTACCGCTGGCGATCGTGCTGGAGGCGAGCCGTCGCACGCAGGAGCACGTGGACGCGATCGCCGAGATCTTCACCGCGCTGGTCCGCGAGGAGTTGCTCGGCCCGCTCGCCGCCGACACCCCGCTGCCCCCCGGTGAGGCGGCCCGCCTCACCGAGCAGATCCTGCGGGTGCGGCCGCTGGCCCGGACGGTCACGGACGCCCAGTTCGCCCTGGCCATGGACCGGCGGGTGCACGCCGAGTACGACGAACTGCTGCGCCAACGGCTGGAGCGCGAGGACGGCACGGACGGCACGGACGACTGACCCGGGGCCCTCCGGCGCTCCCGGCGCGCCCCGTCCGCAGGCGTAGCCGCCTCCCCCGGCGGGCAGGGATCGGGGCGCCTCGCCGCCCGCCGGATCGGAGTCGCCCGATGCTCCCCGCCCTCACCCGTCGCACCGTCCTCACCCTCGCCTCCGGACTGGCGCTCGCCGCCTGCGGCTCCGCCGGGGGCGGCCCCGCGGCCGCGCCGACCGCCGGCCGGGTGGTCCGACACGCGCGCGGCGACAGCACGGTGCCGGAACGCGCCGCCCGGGTCGTCGCGCTGGACACCGACGCCCTGGACTCCGTCGTCGCCCTCGGCCTGACCCCGGTCGGCGCGACCACCGTCGCCGAGGGCGCGCCGCTCTCTCGCTACCTGCCGGCGGACCGGCTGGCCGGGACCAAGGCCGTCGGCACCATCGGCCAACCCAACCTGGAGAGCATCGCCGCCCTGAAGCCGGACCTGATCCTGAGCAACCAGGTCCGCGACGACAAGCGGTACGACGAGCTCTCGAAGATCGCGCCGACCGTCCTGACCAGAACCACCGGGCCCGCCTGGAAGGAGAACGCCCGGCTGCACGCCGAGGCACTGGGCCGCCGCAGCGAGGCCGAAGCGGTGGAGGCGGCGTACCGGGCCAAGGTGGCCGAGCTGGTCACCGCCCTCGGCGGACCGGCGAAGGCGGCCGCCACCAAGGTGGAGATGGCCCGCTTCCTGGCCGGCGCGCCCACCCGGCTCTACCTCAACGACACCTTCGTCGGCTCGCTCTTCAGGGACCTCGGCCTGGGCCGGCCGGCCAATCAGGACAAGCCCGGCTTCTCGATCGAGATCAGTCCCGAGCAGGTCGACCAGGCCGCCGCCGACGTCATCTTCTACTCGGTCTACGGCGACGCGGCCAAGTCGGACCGGTCCAGGATCGTCGACGGCGCGCTCTGGAAGAACCTGGACGCGGTGCGTGCCGGGCGGGTCTACGAGGTGGACGACAGCCTCTGGATGCTCGGCATCGGCTACACGGGCGCCGGGCTGATCCTGGACCGGATCCGCGCCGCTCTGACCGGGTGAGGCGGGGGCGGCCCCGCGCCCGCCCTCCGGTCACCCGTCGGCCACCCTCCCGCCAGGCCACCGGCCGTACCCCGACAGACCGCCGCCAGGCCACCGGCCGGACCCCGACAGACCGCCGCCAGGCCACCGGCCGGACCCCGGGCGGTCCTCGGGCCGGACCTCGGCCGGTCCTCGGGCCGTCCTTGGGCGGTCCTCCAAGGTGACCGAAAGCCGCCGATCGACTGCGCTGGGTGATCGCACGGTTTCCCGTTCGATCATCCAGGCCTTACGGTCGGTACTCACCCGCAGGCCACTGCCACCAGGTCGGGCCGGTGGTGGGAGGCGGGCGCCCACCACCGGCTCCGTGTGGGGGTACGACACGATGTCCGTGGTCACGAAGTTCCGCTCGGCGGCGCGGCTGACGGGCGGTGGGGTCCTGCTCTGGTCGCTGCTCGGCCGGTTGCCGAACGCGATGTGCCCGATCGGCACCCTGCTGCTGGTCACCCACAACACCGACAGCGTCTGGCGCGGTTCGGTGGTGGCCGGCGCGCTGGCCGTCGGCCAGGCGGTCGGCGGTCCGCTGGTCGGCCGGCTCGCGGACCGACGCGGGCAGCGCACCGTCGGGCTGGTCACCGCGATCGTCAACACGCTGGCCATCCTCGCCCTGGTCGCCGCGTCCGCGAGCGGACTGTCGCTGGGAGCCCAGATCGCACCGGCCGCGCTGATCGGGCTCTCGGCCCCGCTGGTCGGTCCGCTGTCGCGCAGCCGCTGGGTCCGGCTGGCGGGCGGTGACGCCGAGTTGACGTCCTCGATGCTCTCGCTGGACGGCATCGTGGACGAGATCAGCTTCACCGCCGGCCCGGCCCTGGTCGGTCTGCTCGCCACCCTGGTCTCCCCCGCCGCCGGGCTGCTCACGGCGGCCGCGCTGGTCGGCCTGGGCGCCACCCTGTTCGCGCTGCACCCGACCGCGCCGCCCGGCACGGGCGGCGGCTCCCGGCAGCGTCCCGCCGAACGCCTGCTGAGCACCCCGTACGGGCTGCTGCTCGCCGGCATGGCCCTGCTGGGCGCCTGCTTCGGCTCGGTGCAGGTCGGGGTCACCGCCACCACGGACGCGCTCGGCCGCCCCGGCGCGGCCGGACTGATCTACGGCTTCCTGGGCTTCACCAGTGCCTTCGCGGGCATCGCCACCGCCGCGCTGCCGGCCCGCTGGGAGCTGCCGGCCCGACTGCGGGCCGGGACGGTACTGCTCTTCGCCACCTCGGTGCTGCTGCTCTTCTCCGGCGGCGGTGTGGCCGTCCTCGCCGCCGCCGTCGGCTGCCTGGGGGTGGCCGTCGCGCCCCAGATGATCACCATGTTCGGCCTGGTGGAGCGGACCGTACCGACGGCGCGGCTCGGCGAGGCGATGGCGGCACTGGTCAGCGCGATCATCCTGGCCCAGTCGGCGGGGACGTTCCTCGGTGGCTGGGCGGCCGACCACGTCGCGCCCGACGCGCCGTTCCGGATCACGGTCGTCGCCGCGGCGGCCGCCCTGCTGCTCGCGGCGTTCACGGCCACCGACCGCCGCTACCCCCGCCGCGCCCCGCTCACGGCGGACGGTCCGGCGGCGCGCGACGAGGTGGCGGACGATCCGACGGCCGGCGGTCCGGTGGCGGGCGCCCCCGCCCCCGTGCCGGGCCCTGTGCCGACGTCAAAGACCGCCCCAAGCCGAGGCGGGGAATCCGCGCAGGAGATGGAGCCGGCGCGTGCCCGCCGCGAAGAGAACGAGGAGCCGGCGCAGCCCTCCCGGGCGTAACCCCGGAGCCCCCACCACAGGTTAGGCTCACTCCCCGGTGCTCGCGCCGTACCGTCGCGCGGGCATCGGTGGCATGTGGACTGACGGACCGGGAGACGGGGGAACGGGGAACCATGAGCGACGGAGCAGCGCCGGGCGCAGGCGGCGGCGGGGACGGATACGGCGTCAGCGTGGCCGGCCTGAGCGGCGTCACGGAGCAGCTGAACAAGACGGCGACGGACATCGCCACGGCCAAGACCGCCTACGCCGGCTCGGTCTGCTACGCGTCCACCGCCTTCGGCGAGTTCGGCATGGACAGCGCGTGGTCCGCCTTCGACAGCGCCTGGTCGAAGGAGATCACCGTCACCCAGCGCGCCCTCGACGAGCTGTCCCAGAAGATGTCGACCACCACGGCGAACTACCGCGACGCGGAGAAGGCCATCACGGCCTCGCTGATGCCGGCGGGTGGCGGCCGGTGAGCAAGGTCAAGGATCTGGAACACGCCCGGCACACCATCGAGAAGCTGAACCTCATGTTCGCCAACCTCCACCTGCTGGAGGGGATCGACCAGGCGCTGGCCGTGCCGGAGCCGGTCGGCGACGCGGGTGCGGTGCGGGCCCGGGCCAAGGACTACGGGCAGGCGGCCACCGCCTTCGGCCAGGCCTCGCAGGACCTCTCGGGGATCGCCGTCAACCAGCTGCCCGCGGTCTGGACCGGCTCGGTGGCGGAGCACGCCACGCAGGCGATCCACGCGATGTCGGAGGAGACCACCACCTCGCAGGGGACGCTCACCCAGGCCGCCGTGCTGCTGGACGGCTGGGCGAACGAGCTGGACTGGGCGAAGAAGCTCGACTCCCAGGGCCGTGACCAGTTGCGGTCCGCCCGTGAGCGGGCCCGGAAGGACCCGGGCGGCTTCGACCAGGACGCGATGGCGGCCGCGCTGGCCGGCGTCGACGCCCGGCTCGCGGCGGCCCGGCGGGTGGAGAGCAGCGGCACCAGCACCGCCAGCAAGCTGAACCAGCTGACCTCCGCGGCCCGCGCCTCGCGCGCCGGGATGGGCTCGATCGACCCGCTGGCGGCGGTCGTCCTGGCCACCGAGAAGAACCCCGGCGCGGGCGAGGACGGCGGCTACATCCTCACGCCCAACCAGCTCGACCGGGCCACCCAGACGCTCGGCGTGATGACCGGCGCCGACCAGGCGGCCTTCCGCGCCCTGCTGTCCGGCGCGAAGTCCCCCGAGGAGGCGGCCTACCTCTGGAAGGCGCTGGCCTCCGGGCACTCGGTGTCCGACATCCAGCAGTTCGACGCCCAGATCCACCCGCACGGCGACGACCCGGCCTGGCTCGCCAAGCACCTCGTGCCGGCGACCAGCACCGGCGACACCGGCCGGGAGTCGTCGGACAACATCGACGTCACCTACGGCGGCCAGAACGTCAACATCGACGGCTACAACGTCTATTCGCAGCGCAACGTCAGCGACTGCGTGGCGGCCTCCACGGTGATCGCCCAGGCCAAGCTCGACCCGCTGCTGATGTTCCGACTGACCACCGGCGGCACGCCGGACGCCCCCGGCGCCGACTCCCCGGAGAACTTCGAGAAGCGGCTGCAGGACACGTACCTCAACGAGTACAAGGACGGCCAGAAGGTCGACGGGAACAAGAAGGTCTACCCGCAGGTGGACAGCGGGCTCGGCTCCAAGGCCCAGACCTACCTGGCCGACAAGGACCTCGGCAAGGCCACCGGCGCCGACTACGAGCACGTCGAGCTGGAGAGCGACGAGGACCGCCGGGCGGCGCTGGCGCGGATCGAGAAGTCCGTCGACGAGGGTCTGCCCGTGCCTATCACCGTGCGCAACAACGACTCGGGCCACCAGATGATGATCATCGGGAGGGACGGTGACAAGCTGCAGGTCTACAACCCCTGGGGCTTCACCTCCTGGGTGACCGAGGACCAGTTCGTCAACAGCCAGCTCGGTGGACTGACCCCCGGCGAACACCCCCTGAACAAGTCGACCGCGCTGGAGCTGCCGAAATGACGAACGTCCGCCCGGACGCCGAGCTGGCGGACCTCGACGTCCCCGCCGCCATCACCCGCGGCCTGCTGCTCACCGGCGGCCCGCGCCAGGCCCTGTTCACCGAGGCCGCGATCGCCGCCGCGCACCGCGCGGAGGCGGCCGGCATCGGCCCGTACCCGCTGGGCTTCCTCGCCCAGCACGTCCGCGCCGGTGGCTTCGCGGCCGCCCTCGCCCTCCCCGAACCCGTGATCGGTGAGCCCGGCCGGACCGTCGTCCGCGAATGGCTGCAGGCCGCCGCCGCGAGCGGCGCCGACCTCGGGCGCGAGCACCTGTTCGCGCGCTGGCTGGCGGAGGTCGCGGCGCTGATCGAGCTGCGGCGCGACGCCCGCGAGGCGGGCAGCGCGTGACCGTCCGCTCCCTCCCCCGCCCGCTCGCCCTCGCGGCCGTCGCCCTGCTGGCGCTGGTACCGGTCGCGGGTTGCTCCTCCTCCGGCGGATCGTCGGCGGACAGGCAGCCGGACACCGCCCTGGCGCTGCCCGCCGACCAGGAGGCCGAGGCCGTGGCCGGCGGCAAGCCCGCCTTCGAGCCGGCCGACGTCCACCTGGCCGTCGGCGGCTCGGTCGGCGTCAGCCTGACCTCCGCCCCGCTCCCGCACGGCTGGCAGTTGTCCGGCGAGGGCGACCCGGCCGTCCTGCGCCGGGGCGCCGACGCCAAGCTGAGCAGCTGCCCGCCCGACTCGGCCGGCTGCGGCCACACCGTCCGCCAGAGCTGGACCGCGACCGCCGCCGGCAGCACCACGCTCAGCTGGCACTACGTGGACCGCACCACCTGCCGCGAGCCCGGCAACGCCGCCTCCTGCAAGGTGCTGGCGACCAAGGACGTCCGGGTCACCGTCGGCTGACCGGCGGCTCGGCCCGTCACCCCGCCGGCGGCCCGAAGGTGACCTCGACGTAGGTCTCCCCGGGCCCCGGCGGGCGCGTCCGGGAACGCGTGGTGAAGGTGTGCGGCCGGCCCTCGGTGAGGGCGGACCGGGGCAGGCCCACCCCGAACTCGGCGGCCACCGCCCCGGCCGGTGCGAAGCCCGACCGGCCCGTGCTCCGGGCCGTCTCGCCGTCCGGCCGCGGTGCGGTCGACCCGTCGCGCGCACCGGCCCACTCCTCGCTCCACCGGGCGAGGAAGGGGCGCCATGCGAAAGTCTCCTCGGTCACGGCGGTGATCCTGGCACGCACCACCGACAGTTCCAACGTACCGTCAGCGGCTTGATGACGCAGGTGCATCGATCACCGCACAACGGCTGCTTCCGGGGGTCCGATTCCCTATGCTGACGCCCCAGGAGCGGTGGTGTCCGCCGCGCCCGGACACCGAGGGGGAGTTCCGCCGTGGACGAGTTCGCGGAGCCGGCACGCAGCGCCGGCCCGACCAGCACCGAACAGGCCCGCACCGAACAGGCCCGCACCGGCCGGGTGATCGCGGACGCCCGGCGATGACCACCCCCAAGCCCCAGCGGGGTGGCATCCACCAGGACGCCCGGGCCGACGGACAGGGGCAGACGTACCAGATCGCCGGGGACGCCCACTTCGGCTCAGCGCCGCCGCCGCGCCGCCGGGCCGGCAAGGTCCTCGCCATCGCCGCCACCGTCGTGGCCGCGATGCTGCTCGGGTCCTTCCTCAGCAACAAGTTCAGCCAGGAGGGCACCGACGACCGGACCCGCACCGGATCGGACACCCAGGTCACGGCGGCCCCGCCACCGGCCACGGGGTCGACGGGCCCGGCAGCGGGGTCGACGGGCCCGGCAGCGGACCGCGAGCGCTTCCACGACGACATGCGCCTGGTCGGCATCGACCTCGACGCCTCACCACCCGAGATCACCGGGAGGGACTTCCGCTTGAGCGGGTTCGCCGTCCTCTACCCCAATCTGACCGGCGAGGGCGCGACGGCCTTCAACTCGCCCGGCGGCAACCAGAACCGGGGCCTGGGTCTGGCCCTGTACGAGGGCTCGGGCAACCCCCGCCGCCAGGACTGCGTCAACCGGCTCAAGGCGGGCGGCACGGAAACCCTAGGGGTCCAGAAGGGCACCCGATTCTGCGTGCGGACGGCGGGCGGACGGGTCGGCTTCATCACCGTCAAGGCGTTCGACGGCAGCGGGGCGCTCGGGAGCGGCGCGTTCGTCGGCTCCGTGCTGATCTGGGAGGGCACCGGCTGACGCGGGGCCGACCACCGTGGCGAGCGGGGTGAACCCGAACGCCACGACGAAGCCGACCGCCCGCGGCACGGCCGACGTGTCCGGCTCCCGAACGAGTCGGACGAGTCCCCACGGGCCGGAGCGGACGGTCAGGCCGCGCGCTGACCGTGGGCGAGGAGCGGAAGGGCCCGCCCCAGCGTGGCGAGCGCCTGTTGGACGCGGGCGTTCTGGGCGGGGCTCATGAGCGTGGACAGGTGGGCGGGGTCCGCGAACCGGGCGCCGTGCAGGCCGCTGCGGTCACGCGGCGGGACGGTCAGCCGCCGGGCGTCGCGGTCGGTGGCCATCCCGCCGTCGAACACCAGGGTGAGGCGCTCCGCGTGGCGGTCGGCGGGGGTGAAATCGACGGCGAGCAGCTGGTTCGGCCGCCGGTGCAGGCCGGTCTGGGCGTGGAGGTGGCGGGCGGCCGCCAGCTGCGGGGGCTCGTCGCGCTCGGCGGCGCCGCCGGGGAGCAGGTGGCCGTCCAGGTGGTCCGGGTCGACGAGCAGGACGTGACCGCTCAGGTCACGCAGGAGGACGAGGCAACCGAGCCGGCAGACAGGGGGCTCGGCCGGGGAGCGGGGGTCACGCACGGTCGTGCTCGCTTTCGGGGGCGGTACGGGTCTCACGGTGGCGGAGCCGGGCGTCGGCGCGGTTCAGGCCGGTCATGAGGGCGGTGGCGAAGAAGAGCCACCGGATCAGCTGAACCAGATCGGGGCGGGCGGGGTCGACGAGCGACGAGGCACCGCAGGCGACCGTGCCGGAGAACGCCAGCAGCCCGGCGAACAGGAGGAGTTCAGCCTTCGTCGGCTTGCCGCTCATGGCGCAGGCCCTTTCGCAGGAGATCGGTGATCCGCAGGATCTGGGCCGTCCGGGCGGAGCCCAGACTGATCAGGTAGGCACCGGTCAACCGCCCGTAGTCCCAGTCGACTTCGACGGAAGGGAGCCGGGCATCGGCGAGGGCGAGCACGGCGATCAGGTCCTCGACGGCCAGGGCCGCCTCCCGTCGCTGCTCGGCGGTCGCCCGGTTCAGGATCACCCCCATCACGCCACCCGCCGGTGGGGCTCGAAGACGTGCCAGGCGGAGTCGGCGGCGGAGAAGGAGCCGAAGCCGGCGAGGGCTCCGGCGGAGTCGCGCAGCCACTCCCCGGTGAGCTCGTTGCGCACCCGGTAGCAGCGGGCGCCGGGGTCCCAACGGACGCCGTAGCCCTGGAGCTTGGCGGTCGGTACACGGGCAGGTCTCATGGACACCCTCCGGAGTCGGAGTTTCACGTTACGTGCCCATGGTGGCCCCGTGGTGGCTAGCATCGGAAGTCGGATTCGACTTGCGTTCATGGCCACGGGAAGTTGGGGATCATCCGTGAACAAGAAGCACCTTGACCCAGCGTCATCCCCCTGGGCGCCCTTCGGAGTGCAACTCCGCAGGTCGCGCGAGACGAAGGGACTCACGCAGGCTCAGTTGGCGCGGAGGTGCGAGTGCAATCCCTCGTACGTCTCGTACATCGAACTTGCGCATCGTCCGCCCAGCCAGAAGTTCGCGTTCCTTGCCGACCGAGTACTGGAGACTGGGGGAACCCTCTCGCTCATGTGGTGGCAACACAGGCACACCGCCTTGCTGGAGGGGTTCCCCGAGTACGCCAACTACGAGTCGCGAGCCGAGGAGATCAGACTCTTCGAGATCAACGTCATCCCCGGTCTGCTGCAGACCAAGGCCTACGCCAGCGCCTGGGAGCAGGGGAATGTCAGACGAGGCAGCGCCACTCAGGAGCAAGCAAAGGAGCGAGTCGAGTTCCTGCTGACCCGGCAGCAGCTCCTCGGCCTCAATCCTCCTCCGCTCATTCACGCAGTGCTCGACGAGAGCTGCCTTCGGAGGCCGATCGGCGGGCGGGACGTGATGGTCGAGCAGCTGCTGCACCTGGAGTCATTGGCTCGGCAGCCTCAGGTGCTCCTTCAGGTGGCGCCGTACGCTCTCGGCGAGGATCGGCCGTTCACCCGCGTCGTGACCATGCTGACGATGCCTGGACGCAAGATGCTCGCTTACACGGAAACGGAGCAACGCGGATATCTCGACCGCAATATCGAGTCGGTCGCCGCACTGGCCAAGGACTACGATCGACTTCTGATCGAGGCTCTGAACCGATCCGAGTCGGTAGCAGTGATCCGTGCGGTAAGGAGGGACTTTGAATGGATGTCGACCTGACTGACAGCCGGTGGAGAGCAAGTTCGTACAGCGGAAGCGGCGGCCAGTGCGTCGAGGTCGCCGACGGCCACCCCGGCCTCGTCCCCGTCCGCGACTCCAAGGACCCGAGCGGCCCCGCACTCCTCTTCCCCGCCGACGCCTGGCGCTCCTTCATCGCCGCCGTCCACGCGGGCGAGTTCGGCACCCTCTGAGCTCCACCGGCCTCTGCCCGGCCGGGCAGAGGCCGGGGCCGGGGCCGGGGCCGGGGGTGGGTCACACCCGGCGGCTCTGCGCCCAGTCGTACAGGCGGTGGGCGCTGTCCCCGAGGCGGGTCGCGTAGGACATGCCGGTCGAGCCGCCCGCGAGTTCCTCGCCGGTCGTGGTGACGCCCACCACGGTGCCGGTGCCGGTCCGGGTGTCGAACCGGGCGAACTGGGGGCCGCCGCTGGCCCCGTGGGCCATGTCGCAGGGCTCTCCCCACAGCAGCGGCGCCTTGGGGCCGGATCGGACCGGTCCCGCGCAATGGATCATGCGCGAACCGGCGTACTTGGCCTCGGGGTTGTTGAGCCGGTCCTTCGGATAGCCGAAGGTGTGGACGAACTCCCCCGCCACGGGCTCGGTGAACGCGATCCGCTGGCTGCCCACGACGTCCGCGATCCGCCGCCCTGCGACCGAGGGGTTGGCGACGAGGAACCCCGCGTCGTACCCGGCGACCGCGACCATGTCCGAGGTCGTCGTGCCCGGGTCGGCGTCCCAGCGGGAGGAGGTCGCCAGCTGCGCGATGCTGAAGCCGCCGAGCGGCTTGGTGCCGTTGCGGTAGCCGGGCACGAAGTAGAGGTTGTGGTTCCAGGTGCCCTGGGCGGCGGGTTCGCCGACGGCCCGCAGGCAGTGCGCCGCCGTGATGACGGTGCTGCGGTTCGCGCTGGTGACGACCGTCGCGGTGCAACTGCCGTCGTAGCCGTCGTCGAAGGTGAAGAAGAGCCGGCCGACGCTCTCGTTCACCGCTCCGCCGTGCGTCCACACGGCCCCGGTGTCCGATGTGTTCGCGGGGAGCGGTCGCGGGTCGTCGGGCGTGTCGTCGTCCTCGGGGACGGGGGTGATCTCGGGGACCATCGCGCCGGCGAGCCTCATCCGGTCAGGGGTCCAGTAGGCGTCGATCCGGCTGCGCTCCTGCGCGGTCGTGGCGCCGGCGTGCGTGGTGAAGGGCTGCGTGGCGGCGGCCCGGTCCGTCGGGGTGGCGTCCCGGGCGCCGGCGGCCCCCGCGGGCGTCGCGAGCGCGAGGCTCGCGATCAGCACGGCGGCCGTCAGGGCGGCGCGGGCGCACGTCGCGCCACGGGTCCGGTCGTGGCGGTGGTCGGTCCGTTCAGGTGTCTTCGGCATGTCCGACACGGTAGGGACGCGACGTCAAAGTCCGGTCCAGGAAACGTCTCACCCGTCCATCGGAATCATCAGGATCCCGCGAAGAACGTCTCGTTCGCGTATCGGCCACCGAGGTCCGCCGAGCGCGCCCGCGCCCACTCCGCCCCACCGGACCGGAACGGTGCTCCCGGCGTGGGGGGTGGGCGGGGGCGGCGTACCCCCCCCGGGGCCCCCCCCCCGAGCGCCCCCGTGAGCACCCGCAGGGGCGCCCCCCCCGGCCCGGGGGGCCCCCCCGCGGGGGTGGGGGAGAC